>DATDOJ010000128.1:0-12826 GCA_035293345.1 Bacteroidia bacterium | reverse complement strand
CATCGGTGTGCGTATTTCATGGCTCATGTTGGCGAGAAACTGTTCCTCTTTTCTTTTCGCTTCTTCCGCCTTATTTTTTTCTATGACAGCAATTTCTGTTTCCAGTTTTGCTTTCTCCAGCATGGCTTTGGCTGCAATTCCCTCGCGGATAAGGTACACTTCGTCAATTGTCTTGTTGATGGTTGCTTCGAGGTCGTTGAAGTCAATGGGCTTGGTGATGAAATCGAAAGCGCCTTTGTTCATCGCGGAACGGATGTTGTTCATGTCGCCATAAGCGGAAATCACAACGGTGCGGAACAACTGATTTTTTTCCTTGATGCGCGCAAGCAGCGTAAGCCCGTCCATCACCGGCATGTTGATGTCGGTGAGCACGAGGGCGAAGTCGCTGCCGTTGCCGATTTTTTCGAGAGCCGCTTTTCCGTTCTGCGCAAAGTCGAACACGAGCCGGTTCTCGCGGATGTGAGAACGAAACCTTTGGCGGATGAGCATTTCCAGATCGGGTTCATCGTCCACGACAAGTATTTTAGGAATATCTCTCATGCCTTTACAAAATCAAATGGCGCTACGCTGATTTCAATTCGTCTGCGAAAGTCGCTTTAGTCATAAGGATGTCCTGAAAAATTTTGTAGGCAAGATAAAAAGAAATAGAGATTTACGTTGCGATGTCTTTGAATGAGGAGTTAAGAGGCGGGATTAATTTATTTTCCCGCAGCGTGCACCTTGGCTGAGTAAATTTCTGCTTTTTCAATATCGCCTTTCTTCCGGTACGCTTTGGCAAGCATGGAGTAATAGGTTGGAAGATTCGCGCTGTACTTTTCATACTCCACGGCATACCTGAGATTCAGAATTTCGCTGTCCACATCACCAAAGATTCCGTTGCATATAGAAAGGTTTTTGTATGCTTCGGAGTAAACAATTTCCCTGTCCACCACCTGCTGAAACATATCCATGGCTTCGCGGTATTGCCCCTTTGCAAAGTACATCACTCCTTTTAAGTTGAGGGCATCGGCATCAAAAGAATATTTAAGCGCGGTTTCGTTCAAAGCCCATGCTTTTGCCGTGTCGCCTTTCTGCCAGTAAATATGAGCAAGCTTTTTATATCCTTCCTGCCCTGCGGGATTTATTTCGATGGACTTGTAATATTCCCCAATGGACCGGTTCAAATAATCATTTCTTTTTTCAGCGCTTTGTGTTGTGTCATAACTCAACACTTTTATCTGCGCAGCATAGCCAAAATGCGCACGCGCACTCTTCGGGGCATCATGAACCGCGGAAGCATATAAAGTCAGATTATCTTTCCACACCGGAATTCTGTCAATGGTTTTGTATAAGAAGAAAAGCAGTATGAGTGATGTGATTGCAATCGGTTTTATGTTTTGTTTTATTAACCCCGAAAAAAAGAAGGATGAATTTTCCGTTTCGCTGCTTTTAAAAATCTTCTGCATCGCTGCGCCAAACGCAATACACAATCCGAGCGAAGGAATGTAAAGCAGCCGCTCCGCCATGATGGTTCCTATAGTAATCATAAGGTTTGACGAAATGAAAATGGTGATGAGGTAAAAAAGAATTCCGTAGGCGGCAATATCTTTTTTCCGGATGGCGTAAAGAGAATAAGCGGTAAGAGAGAGATAGACGGCAAGGGAAATCAAAACCCTGTAATCGGTTGCGGGAAGAATTGTAATTTCCTTCAGCGAATAATCCATGGAGAGATGCATGGGATAAATCATCAGCCATAAATATCTGCCCAGGACATAAACAGCAGTAGCCAGCCGGCTCAGGTAATCGGGTGCGCTCACCAGGATATTGTCGAGTATGTTTATTTCCCTTGTGTTTACAATGCCGTCAAGAACTGCCGCTCTGACGGAGAGATAAAGCAGTGCGGCAATGGCGGGGAGAATAATGGTAACCATGCTTTTTTTGATAGCAGAATTATAAAATACGACCAACGTGAGCGGCATTATTGCAAGCAAAGGCAGTGCGCTTTCTTTCGACATCAGCGCCAGGAAAAAAGAAATGGAAGACAGAATTATTTTTCTCTTTTTGCCGGACAGGAAATAATCAATCAGCCATGTGATGGCGAGGATGCCGAAAATCAAACTCAGGATTTCGTCACGGCTTTTGATGTTCGCCACTACTTCGGTATGCACAGGATGAGCGAGGAAAAGAAGAGTCGCTGCCAATGAAATCATGAGGTTGTTGGCGAACAACCTGTTGAGAAAATAGAACAGCAGAAAACCGGTGAGTCCATAAAGCAGAATATTTATCAGATGTCCCGGGAGCGGATTGTTGGGAAACAACTGCCACTCGATGGCAAACATGATAAGGGGCAGCGGACGATATAATTCATCCCGGTTTGTCCAGTAGCCCCATCGGTAAGGCGTCTTCAGAATCTCCCCCGTTGCCCTGATGCCCTTCTGCACGATATAGTTGGACGTGATAACCGTGTTATCATCACAGGTATAACTGAAATTGACGGATGAGCCGTAAATCAACAATCCGAAAGCAGCGGCGAACAGACCGAGATAAATTTTTATCCTGCTCTTTGAGCTGTCTGACTTCAACACAATCTTGTTTACTTCCGCCTTCTGCCTTGAAAGCTCTGCTTTTTCTTTTCGTGTGAGTTTCTTTTGATGATTCATACTCCGTTGAGCGAATAGTTTTTCAGAAAATAATTTCTTCAGGCAGGCAGCATAATAGTGAATGTGGAACCGCCTTCTTCGTTATCTGTGACTTTTATTTTTCCCGCATGCGCTTTAATAATGTCGCTGCTGATGCTTAATCCAAGCCCGGTACCCTGTCCGCTCGGCTTGGTGGTGAAAAACGGTTCGAAGATTTTTTGCTTGATGTCATCGGGGATTCCTGTTCCGTTGTCGCGGATGACAAGAATTGTTTCATGCGGGGTGTGAATGGTGGAAACTGTAACTTCCGCTATCCATCCCTTTTCTCTTGCCTCATTTCTTTTGCCTCTTTCATTGACAGCATAAAACGCATTGCTGAAAATGTTGAGCAGTACGCGTGAAAAATCCTGCGGCATAATCTTTACCGGGGGCAAATCGGCTGAGAATTCTTTTTTCAATTCGCAGTTGAATTCCGGATTCGTTGCCCGCGTCCCGTGGAAAGCGAGATTAAGATATTCGTCACAGAACTTGTTGAAGTCAACCTGCTGGCTTTCGCTTTTGCCCGTGCGGCTGTGTTCGAGCATGCTTTTCACAATGCTGTCGGCACGTTTGCTGTGATAATTTATTTTTTGAAGATTTGTTTTGAGTTCTTCAAAAAACTGTGTGCGCTCCTCATCTGTTTTTGCAAAAGCAATTTCATCCACCATCTCCACGGAAAGTTCAGAAAAATTATTGACGAAGTTGAGCGGGTTCTGAATTTCGTGAGCGATGCCTGCTGTGAGCTGCCCGAGTGAGGCGAGTTTTTCCTGCTGAACAAGCTGCTGCTGCGCTGTCTGGAGTTTCTTGTGTGTGTGCTTCAGTTCAAGGTATGCCGTGGCAAGCGCATCGTGGGAGCGTTTTTTTAGACGGTAGCGGGTGAAAAAAAACAAAGCCATCATAAGCACCAGCAAGCCCGCCCCCACAAGAACGTTTCTCTGATTTTCCCTGCGGTTCAGCTCCAGTTCTTTTCTTGAGAGCGCCAGTTCCTGGAGCGCTTTTTCTTTTTGCAGCCGTTCTATTTCATTATCTCTTTGCTGCTGTTCTTCTTCGGACTGACTTTTTTCATGAGCCAGCGCTTCCACCGCTTTTTCTTTCTGCAGCCGCTCAATTTCGGCTTCGGTCGAGAGGCGTTTCATTTCAATTTCCTGCTGCGAGAGTTTTTCATACTGCTGGCGATTGGTCGCGTTCACCATCTGGACGATGTTGCTCCTGTTAACATTCTCAAGTTTTATTTCATCCCGCTTCAGTGACTTTCCCTTGTGCATGCGCGCCAATGAATCGCGTAACTGGTTGTACAACTCATTGTATTCATCCCTCTTATCCGGATCCTTTCTGTCGCCATAATATTTAATCAGGTTCAGGTAACAGTCGTTAACCAACCGCAGCGTGTTCATCTGGTAATTTGCAGCAATGCTTGAGATGAAATAATCAAGCGCGCTTTCATACTCGTTCTTCCTGAAGTAAACAATTCCGATGTTGCGAAGTGCAACTGCTTTGCCTGCGGAATCTTGCACGCTTTCATACTCCATTCGCGCGTTTTGAAAATGTTCAATCGCTGATTTGTCATCACTGGCTTTCAAAAACGCTTCGCCCGCTTTGTTCTCACAGAACGCTTCGGATTTTTTATCGCCCATGGATAAATATTCTTTTGCCGCAGCGAGATAATAATTCTGAGCGCCCGTCCAGTCGTTTGACGCGTTTCGCACATGTCCGAGATAAATATTGAGCATGGCGGCACCCTTGCCGATACGACTGTCTTTGAAAATGGCAAGCGCCTTTCGGAAATTGTCCTCGGCATGGAAAAAATTTCCGGAGAGAAAATCGTCATAGCCCATCAGCCCGTAAATAAGTCCGGAATTTTTTTTATCGTTCAGTTTCTCCCTGTGGCGGAGAGAAACCAGAAAATTATGATTTGCATTCTCATAATTTTTATCTGCCAGAAAAAGCAGTCCGATATTTGACGCTGCCGATGCCGCTTCTTTGAAATCGTTTTTCTGCTCAGCGCTTTTTAGCTTTTGTTCTAATGCGGAGAGCGAAGTTCCTGCCAGAGACTTTTTTGTTTTGGCAACTATTTCCGGAAAATCATAAGAGGAAGTTCCTGAGGTGTTGTCTTGAAAAGAGGAAATGTCCTGCGCTGCCAACTGCCAACTGCAAATTGCCAACTGCAAAATTGGCACAACGATACACACAGAGTTTTTCATCATCGTATTTTCTCCTGCCCGTAAACATACTGCATCATATTCACATCGAGGAATTTCCCAAATTTGAAACCGACTTCTTTCATGACGCCCACATGCGTGTAGCCGAGTTTTTCGTGAATGTGAATGCTGCTTGGATTGCCTTCGGAGATTCTTGACAGCACAGTGTGGTTGCCGGCTTTGCCGCCTTCGAGCGTAACAACTTCGAGAAGTTTTGAGCCAAGTCCTTTGCCGCGAAAGTCCTTATGAATGTAAACCGAAACTTCCACGGTGGTTTCATAGGCGCAGCGGTCGCTCCAGGGGCTGAGGGATGCCCAGCCAATCACTTGTTTATTTTCTTCAGCCACAAACACAGGATGATTTTTTTTATGATTGTTCCACCAGTCCATTTGCTTTTCTATCGTGCGCGGTTCCATGTCGAACGTGGCGGTGGTGTTAAGCACGGCATCATTATAAATTTCCATGATGGACTGCTGGTCGTTTTCGGTTGCGGGACGGATTGCGGTCATTGAAAAATTTCTTCGTCAAAAGTAAAGGAAGTTGTCTGAACTCACGCCACATCAGGACCGGTTTGATTAAGGGAATTGGAATAATGTTCTTTACTTTTTTTCTTTTCTAACTTTACCCGCGTACTTAATCATGCTTGGCAAAATTTCACTTTTCATCCTGAAGCAACGGTTTGCGCTGCTAATATTGCTGGGGGGCGTTACCGCGTTAATGTACATGCAGGCGCGGCAGATCAAATATTCATATTCGGGCGCCAAATTATTACCGGAGGATCATCCCGCACTTCAGGAGTTCCGGAATTTTAAATCCCTGTTTGGCGAAGACGGCAGCGTGATGGTCATCGGCTTTGAAGGCAAAAAGATTTTTGAGCTGAATCATTTTGATGCTCTTTATGATTTGAGCAATGAAGTGAAAAAGCTGAGCGGCATTCAGGAGGTTATTTCTCCTGCCCGTTGTTATCACATTCTTCGCAACGATTCTCTCGGACGCCTTGAACTGAAACCGCTGTTGCCTGAAAAACCAACTACGCAGCAGCAGGTTGACAGCGCCATGAAAATTCTGCACGCGCTTCCGTTCTACTTCGGTTTGCTACTGAGCGATTCGGGTGACGTTTGTTTAATGGCAATCACCTTCGACCAGGACAAACTCAACACGCGCAACCGGATTGACATTGTCACGAGCATCAAGGAAAAAGCGGATGTGTTTTCAGAGGGGCATCAGATTCCAGTTCACTATTCGGGACTTCCATATATCCGCACTGCTGTCACTAAAAAAATTGTTGCGGAGATGAAATTTTTCATCTTGCTTGCCATCATCATCACAGCAATTATTCTTTACGCCTTTTTCAGAAACCCGCTTGCCGTATTTTTTTCTCTCGTGGTGGTGTGCATCGGGGTGGTGTGGTCGTTCGGAACGCTGGAATTGTTCGGCTATAAAATCACCATCCTTACCAGTTTGATTGCACCTCTCATCATCGTGATCGGAATTCCCAACTGCATTTTTCTGCTCAACAAATACCAGCACGAATTTTCCGTGCACCGCAACCAGGGGAAAGCGCTCGTGCGCACGATTCAGAAAATCGGGGTGACAACTTTCTTCGCCAACATCACCACAGCCATCGGATTTTTTGTTTTCTATTTCACCCAGAGCGAAACGCTCATGGAGTTTGGCGTGATTGCTGCGCTCAACGTGATGCTTACCTATTTGATTTCGCTCATCTTCATTCCCATAGTTTACAGTTTTCTTCCTGCTCCGAAAGACAAACACATGCATCACCTGCGCAGAAAATTTCTTGCCGGCTTATTAAAACGGATTGACCACTGGGTGCATCATAAGAGAAAAATAATTTATGCTTCCATCATAGTGCTGCTCGTGATATCAATTGTCGGTATTGTGCAGATTGTCACCACCGGGTATGTGGTGGATGATTTACCGAAAAACGATATCATCTATCGTGACCTTAAATTTTTTGAACACAACTTCCGGGGTGTTATTCCATTTGAAATAACCATTGACACGCGCAAAGAGGGGGGCGCGGTGAAAATTGAAACGCTGTCCAAGATTAACCGGCTTCAGAAAATGCTTTCGGGGTATGAGGAATTTTCTCGTCCTGTTTCAGTACTTGAAGGAATAAAATTTTCTTACCAGGGATTGAACGATGGGGACAAACGGTTTTACATTTTACCGAATGTACAGGAGATAGCGAAGTTGTCCGGCTATTCTTCGGCAGCAAAAGAAAATCAGAAAATGTTCCGCTCGCTCATTGACAGCACGCGTCAAATTACCCGCGTGAGCATCCAGATGGCGGATATCGGTTCGGCAGAAATGAAAAAACTCATTGGCAAACTTCAGCCGCGAATTGATTCGGTGTTCTCTCCGGAGAATTATACTGTGAAAATCACCGGAAGCAGTATGGTGTTTCTGAAAAGCAATGATTATCTGCTAAAGAATTTAAAAGAGAGTGTGCTGCTTGCTGTATTCCTGATTGCGCTGGTGATGTTGTTGCTGTTCCGCTCGCTGCGCATGATTGTCATTTCCATTTTACCCGGCATTATTGCTATCATTATAACGGCAGGCATCATGGGTTTCTACGGCATTCCTCTGAAGCCGTCAACGATTTTAATCTTCAGCATCGCTTTCGGAATTGCTTCTGACGGCACCATGTATTTTCTCACAAAGTACCGGCAGGAACTGAAACATCATTCACACAGCATTTCAAAAACTGTTTCAAGATGCATCAGCGAAACCGGCATCAGCATGATTTATACAGCGGTGATTTTGTTTTTCGGTTTCGGGATTTTTATTGTCTCCGGCTTTGGCGGAACACAGGCATTGGGGATGTTGATTTCCATCACGCTTTTGTTTGCCCTGCTTTCCAATCTTCTCTTCCTGCCTTCCATGCTTCTCTCGCTTGAAAAACGGCTTATGACAAAAGCATTTATGGAGAATCCTATTGTTGAAATTTATGATGATGAGGAAGAAAATGGCGGGGGAGATAGCAAATAACAGAGAACCGATAACTTAGCGCCCATGAAAGGAATTATTCTTGCCGGAGGAAGCGGAACCCGATTACACCCGCTCACCCTTGCCATGAGCAAGCAGCTTATGCCTGTATATGACAAGCCGATGATTTATTATCCGCTGTCGGTTTTACTCATGGCAGGCATAAATGAAATTCTCATCATCTCAACACCTCACGATCTGCCGCACTTTCAACGTCTGCTTGGTGACGGCACTTCCATCGGCTGTAAATTTTCTTATGCCGAGCAACAAGTCCCCAATGGATTGGCACAGGCATTTGTCATCGGCAAAAATTTTATCGGGAAAGAAAATGTTGCTCTGATTCTTGGCGACAATATTTTTTACGGAACCGGATTGCAGCAAGTGCTTCAGCAGAATATTAATCCTGATGGCGGGGTTGTGTTTGCCTATCATGTTGCCGACCCTGAGCGCTATGGAGTGGTGGAGTTTGATAAAAACAATCGCGCGCTTTCCATCGAAGAAAAACCGAAGCAGCCCAAATCAAACTACGCTGTGCCCGGATTATATCTGTATGACAATTCCGTTGTTGCTGTTGCAGAAAATTTAAAACCCAGCGCACGCGGGGAATATGAAATCACAGACGTG
Source organism: Bacteroidia bacterium (assembly GCA_035293345.1). GTDB lineage: Bacteria > Bacteroidota > Bacteroidia > AKYH767-A > 2013-40CM-41-45 > 2013-40CM-41-45. The sequence goes on along the minus strand of DATDOJ010000128.1, from coordinate 4,338 downwards.
AACAAAGAATACCTGAAACAAAACAAACTGAAAGTCGCCATTCTTGACAAAGGCACAGCATGGTTAGACACGGGGACTTTTTCATCGCTCATGCAGGCATCGCAGTTTGTGCACGTGATTGAAGAACGCCAGGGACAAAAAATAGGGTGTATTGAAGAAGTGGCGTATCGCATGAGCTATATCAGCAAAGAACAACTGCGAAAAATTGCAGAACCGCTGCTTAAAAGCGGGTATGGAAAATATTTGCTAAGTTTAATCATCGAATAACGAATCCATCCGAATATACGAATTACGAATATTCAATTCGCTTAATCCCTGATTAAAAAATCTCCTCTTGGTAATTCGTATATTCGTAACCAATTCGTATTTCGTTGGAATAATCAGAAACCATTTTTGCATTAACCCCGAAAGAAAAAATGAAAACAAAAATTCTCGTCACAGGCGGAGCGGGCTTCATAGGAAGTTCTCTTGCCGCACGCCTCGCTGAAAATCCCGACAATTATGTTGTTATCGTTGACAATCTGCTCACAGGGAAAATGAGCCACATTCCGAAATCAATTCACAACAACATCAAATTCATCAAAGCCGATGTGAATGACTGGAGCGATGTATCGGGAATATTTTATGCCTATGCTTTCGATTATGTTTTTCACTATGCGGCAATCGTTGGTGTGAAACGCACGCTCGCTATTCCTGTGAAAGTTTTGAATGACATCACGGGCATCAAAAATGTTTTGAGCTTATGCAAGAACACGGGAGTGAAACGCGTGTTGTATTCTTCTTCTTCTGAGGTCTATGGAGAGCCCGTTGAGTTTCCGCAGAACGAACACACCACACCGCTGAACTCACGTTTGCCTTATGCTATCGTCAAAAATCTTGGTGAAGCATATCTGCGTTCCTATTACCAGGAGTACGGTTTGAACTATACGATTTTCCGTCTCTTTAACACGTTTGGTCCAAAACAGAGCACGGACTTTGTTATCTCAAAATTTATCGCTGCGGCAACTGCAAACAGAGACCTGACCATATACGGTGACGGAAGCCAAACACGAACGTTCTGCTATATTGACGACCACTGTGAAGCTGTGACGAATGCTTTTTACAATAATCTTTTCATCAACGATGTGGTTAACATTGGTAACGACAATGAAACCAACATGGTTGACCTCGCGAAAATTATTATCCGTCTCACAGGAAGCGGTTCTAAAATTGTTCACCTGCCTAAGCTGGAAGAAGGCGACATGACCAGACGCAAACCCGACATCACAAAAATGCGCCAGCTTTTGCAAAGAGATTTACTTTCGCTGGAAGAGGGAATCAAAAACATTATTCATGCAGGAGAGTTTATCCATTCGTAATTGTCTGAACTATGATTCATGTGATTGGCATGATTAATTATGATTAAGATTTTTATCCGCACCTATCCGTTCTTTCCGCGTCATCCGCGTTCTATTATTTTTTAACAAATGAATTTGCACGACTCCGGATTTCTCAAAAATGAAGTTGAGAAAAATCTTTTGCTTGACCGCAATTCACCTGAAGAACTTTACGCTCCAGTTCGCTACATGCTTTCGCTAGGGGGGAAACGCCTGCGCCCGGTGCTTTTGCTTATGAGCAATGAAATGTTTGGTGGTGATTACAACAAAGTATTGCCTGCCGCGCTTACGGTAGAGATGTTTCACAACTTCACGCTGCTGCATGATGACATTATGGACAAAGCGCCAACACGCAGGGCGCAACAAACGGTTCACGAAAAATGGAACAGCGACACTGCAATTCTTTCGGGGGATGCATTGTTTGTTCAGTCCATGCGCGAGTTGCAGAAATGTACTGCAGAGAAACGCAGCGAGGTGTTTAATCTTTTTCTGAGAACCGCCCTTGAAGTTTGTGAGGGACAGCAACTCGATATGAATTTTGAAAAGCGAAATGATGTTTCCCTTGAAGAATATATTTCCATGATTCGTCTGAAGACGGCTATGCTTATTGCCGCATCGTTGCAAATGGGAGCAATACTTGCAGGCGCATCGGAAGAAGAACAAAAAAGTGTTTATTCATTTGGAGAAAACATCGGCATTGCTTTTCAACTGCACGATGATTTGCTCGACATGTATGGCGACAATAAAAAAACAGGCAAGCAAACAGGCGGAGATATTCTCACCAACAAAAAAACTTTCCTGCTCATCAAAGCCATGGAGCTTGCCGATGATTCGCACAGGGGAGAGCTTCGCAATATTTTATCCAACAAACACCTACAATCAGAAATAAAAGTAAAGACCGTGAAAAATATTTTTGACCGCCTTGATGTAAAACAACATGCCGAGCAACTTATCAGCGAATATTTTTCAAAGACATTTTCTGTGTTTGAAAAAATTCAGGTGGAGGAGGAGAGGAAAAAAGTTTTGAGGGAATATGTTGAGGGGATGAGGAGAAGAGAGGAGTAAAAAATTCAATTCGCTTTTTTACTATCCGCAGATTTTCCTTCATGCCAAAGCGTGTCTGCGCTTAAGTCAACTTCAAAAGTTGGCCACTCAATAAAGTAACCTTTGTTAATCACGTTTTGAAATGCTTCTTGCTTTTGCAGCGCAGCGAAAGCCGGTAGGTGCAGATACGGCTTAAGGTCAAATGTTTTTTCTGTCCCGTTATCAAATCGAATGTGGAGAATAAAATTCTCGGAGGGGCGGAGTTCGGTTATTTTTCTCATGATAATTATTTTAGCGCTTCAATTTTAAATATTGGCTGTCCTGCCACAGCGAGTTTCCAGTCAGCCATCAATTCGTCTTTATGAATTTCTATCCATGCCACAACCAATTTCAGTTTGTCTGCCGGAAAATTTCCGGCAAGTAAACTCCCGTCTGCAATATTCACCACCGCGCTGTGTTCTGCATACTCAACATGAATGTGCGGAAGTTTATGTTCCTTATTGTCCATGAAAAACATGCGAACAATTATTCCATAGAACATTGATATGACCGGCATTGTGTTTTGTATTTTATACAAAAATAATAATTTCTCTCTATGCCTTTTTATTCAACCCTTTCATCAAATCCCAAACAGCAAAAAGTATCAGGGCTTCGCCTGCGAAAAAAAGAAGCCAGTTGAAATCGCGCGGAACATAATGTACAACCGCCTCCTGCACTGATTCTTTCGGGGTGTTGAGGAAAAGTGTCGCATAATCCTGCAAAAAAGAAATCAGAATCACGAGCGAGCCGATGATGAGAAAAATTATCTGCAGGCGGGAAAGTTTCACTGCGTAGTTTTTCTCGGAGTAGAAAAAGATTATTCCTGCCAACAGCATCATGGTGAGCGAGCAAACTACTGGCGCAAGCACTGGCGATGCCCATGCAATGGGAATGAGAAATAAAATATCCCAGTCAAGAATTGTTGCTGGCCAGTTGATGGAAAGTTTCAGGAAGACATAATACATGATGTCCCACACGGCAAAGCCCCAGATGAATCCTGCAAAACGCAGGAGCTTTTTCTCAAACGCTGCGGCAGCAACGGCATAAAGCATGATGAGCGTTGCCGCTTCGCGGAAAAGCTCTACGGTAAAAATTCCCGGCTCAAAGATTTTCAGCGGGAAGAGGGATGTTTGAGCGCCATAATAAATTCTCCTCAGGTAAACGACCACGCTGCTTTCAACAAAGCCGAAAGCGATGGCGAAGATGGTGAGCCAGAAAAGTTTTTTGCCAATCATGATTTTGAAACAACGTCAGCCATCTCAAAAATATTGTTCCCCGCAGGGGATTCTAACATTTCAATAAGCCCACTTCACCCAAACGGAGCCCCAGGTGAACCCTCCGCCAAAGGCAGCGAGGATGATGTTGTCGCCTTTGCGGAGGCGGCTTTCCCATTCCCAGAGACATAGCGGGATGGTGCCGTTGGTGGTGTTGCCGTAGCGCTCGATGTTGAGCATGACTTGAGTCATGCCCACGCCCATGCGCCTTGCGGTTGCGTCAATGATGCGCTTGTTTGCCTGGTGCGGAACAAGCCATGCGATGTCTTCGGCCTTCAGGTTGTTTTTCTCCATGATTTCTGCCGACACATCAGCCATGTTGATGACGGCAAATTTGAAGACGGGCTGCCCGTCCTGGAAAACAAAATGCTCGCGCGCGTCAACGGTTTTGTGCGAAGCGGGTTTTGCCGAGCCGCCCGCTTTCTGGTGAAGATAAACCCTGCCCGAGCCATCGCTGCGGAGAATGGAATCGCGCACTCCGTAGCCCTCCGTGTCGGGCTCGAGAAGAACTGCGCCTGCACCGTCACCGAAAAGGACACACGTGGCGCGGTCGGTGTAATCAACGATGGACGACATTTTATCTGCGCCCACAATCACAACTTTTT
>DATDOJ010000127.1:0-4617 GCA_035293345.1 Bacteroidia bacterium | reverse complement strand
CATTCCTGTCTGCGCGTTGATGGAAAGCGGAACTCCGCCCATGATGTTTGCCGGAGAATAGGGCGGCTGCCAGGTTACAGGGAAGTAAGGAGGATTAAATGGCGGCTGAGGCATAGGGTTTCCCTGCGAAGCGCCATCGAGCGGGTCACAAAGTTCATACACTAATGAATCACCTTCATAGTCAGTTGCAGAATGGTCGAAGGTGAAAGGCACATCAACACAAATAAAAGTAGGAGGCCAGTTGGTGAACACCGGGTTGCTGTTAACAGGTATGAGAGAAACATCTGGTATGGTTGCATAATATGTTGCACCAGCACCACCCGGATTAACGATATTGACAATCGTATGATTACGGCAGCAACGTTGATAGGCAAGTTGATAACCACCGGCAAGCGGGGGAAGGTTAATAATCTCTACATACGTGGTTCTTTCATAACAAACATTTGTAGGAGGAATCAGGCATGGACTGTTAATAGTAGGTACAAGCGGAATTGAGCCCGTGTACGTCATGTAAATTGAATTGACAAGATTGTTATTGACATCAAATATTCCTAAAGCAGCAGGAGAATCAAAACCGGGAACGCCATTGAAGCAGTCGCGGTAAACGGTGAGCCGGATTTCGTAATCGTTATTGCCGAGATATTTGTAATTCAATTCGCCACCTACTATGTGCGTGGCATCACAATAAAAAATGCCAGACGTAAGAGACGCTGCCAGGATGAAAAGATTTTTTTTTAATCGTGAAGACATTTTGTTCTTAACGTAAAAAATTTAACGCAACTAAATTACGATAATTAATGAGAAGTCAAACCGACAATTGAAATATGAGTTAAATGATTGAATTAGTAATTTATTCACCTCGGCAAATTCCGATAATCGTTCCTGCATTCTTTTATTTTTGTCCGCATGTTGAAATCGGGCTGCATCACAATGATTTTAATTCTGCATTCTGCATTCTGCATTCTGCATTCTTATGCAGGGGGCTTCCAGGTAAATCTCCAGGGACAGCGCCAAATCGGAATGGGACACACCGGCACAGGATTCGTCACCGATGCGGCAACAATTTTTTTCAATCCAGGCGGAATGGGATGGCTGGATACTTCGGTGAACTTGTGCGGAGGCATGAGTTTTATTATTCCGCGCACACAATATCTTGAATCGTTTCCGGGAACATATACTTCAAATATGGTTCACAATGTCGGCACACCGTTTCAGTTTTATTTTTCTGCTTCTCTTAAAAAAAATTTCCGTGCAGGAATCGGAGTGTACACACCTTTCGGCAGCCGAGCCCAATGGAGCGATGACTGGAAAGGACAATTCATCATCCGAGAAATAAACCTGAAGACAATTTTCATCCAGCCGACTCTTTCATGGAAAGTGAATGAGCATTTCGGAGTAGGAGCAGGGTTTGTGATTTGCACAGGAAGTTTTGCCTTGCGCAAAGGAGTTCCGGTTCAGAATCTTGCAAGCGAATATGGCGAAGGAAATTTGGAAGGCGATGCATCGGGAATGGGTGCGAACTTCGGTGTTTATTATTCTGACAATAAAAAGTGGAGTGCCGGAATAAATTTCCGCACTTCAGTCACTGCGAAAGTGGAAGAGGGAGAAGCGAAGTTTTCTGTTCCAAATTATCTCGAACAATATTTTACTGAAACGAATTTTTCTGCTGCGCTCGATTTGCCATCCGTTCTCTCTTTCGGCATCGGGTATAAAATGAATTCAAAACTTTCAATTGCTGCCGATGTAAACTTTGTAGGATGGAGTTCTTACGATTCGCTGCAAATTGATTTTGAAACCAACACCGAAAAACTTGAAGATATTTCATCAGCAAGGAAATATGAAGATGTTTTTATTTACCGCCTTGGCGCGGAATACCTGCTTTGCAAAAATGTTTTTCTCCGAGCGGGAATTTATTACGACACCACTCCCGTTCAGGACGGATACGTTACACCCGAAACACCTGACTCCGACAGAATGGGAATCACGCTCGGTGCTGGATTCACAGCCAATGAGCATTTCCGCCTTGATGTTTCTCTTCTCTATAATCAAACACAGCAGCGCACCGACACCAATCTTGAAACAGGATTTTCGGGTACGTATCAAACAAAGACCGTCATTCCCGGAATCGGGTTCAGTTATGTTTTTTAATAATCGCTACTTTCATCGCCTCATCAAATCCGGATACGTATGAAAAAAATTTACACCCTGATTCTTTTAACAGTTTTTATTTTTCCTCTGGAAAATTCTTTTGCCCAGTGTACAGGCGGTAGGTACACTTCACCCGTTTTCTCTTCTGACAGTGTTGTTTCCAACATTCAGTACGGAAGCAACGTCACATATTTGAACAACCCGCAAAATCTTTTGCTCGATGTTTACAAACCGAGCGGGGATACAGCTTCTGTTCGTCCGTTGATTGTCATTGCCCACGGTGGAAGTTTTCTTTTCGGAAGTAAGACAGGAACGGATGTTGTTCCTTTCTGTCATGACTTCGCCAAAATGGGATACGTAGTTGCTTCCATTGATTACCGTCTCGGCATAGCAGGAATACCCTTGCCCGGTCCTGATTCTGTCGGAGCTACCGAAGCGGTGATACGCGGTGTGCATGACGGAAAAGCGGCTGTACGTTATTTCAGGAAGAGCGCTGCGCAGGGAAATCCGTACCGCGTGGATACCAGCCATATTTATTTTGCCGGTGTTTCTGCCGGAGCATTTATTGCAATTCACATGGCATATCTTGATGATATGAGCGAGTATCCGTCATGGGTGGATTCCACTCATGCCGGACTTTCAGGTGGGCTTGAAGGGAACAGCGGCAATCCGGGATATTCATCTGATGTAAATGCCATTGTGAACATCTGCGGAGCCATTCGCGATACTGCATGGATTCATGCAGGTGATGAACCTATTTGTAGTTTTCATGGCACCAATGACGGCACTGTTCCTTACGGTTCCACCATGCTTTATCTTCTTGGTTCCTATCCTATGCTTCAGGTTGACGGAAGTTTTTCGATTACTGCCAAAGTGAATGAGCTGGGAATTGAAAATTGTTTTGAAATATATGAAGGACAAGACCACGTTCCGCATGTGAGCAATCCTCAGTATTACGACACGACCATGGTGATAATGAGAAATTTTCTTTCACACTACGTCTGCGGTTATCCGCTCGACTGTTCTTATTCCAACATGGTGGGTATAGCGGAACCCTCTGCTTCATTTGCAGAAGTGATGATTTATCCTAATCCGGCAAGCGGCAATGTCACCGTTGACTTAAGTTCTGTACCGATGGATGAACAAGGAAGAACAATCAATTTATTTGACAACCTTGGAAGAAAGGTGAAAAATATTTCAGGAATATTTTCTGAAAAATTGGTTGTGAACTGCGGTGACTTAGCGAAGGGAATTTATTTTGTGGAGGTGTCTTCTGCGAATCACAGAGTATATTCGAAACTGATGATTGAGTAAATAATTTCTGCAGCAGGCAGAAATAAAAAAATTATTGCTTTACAAACTTGCTTGAGAGATTTGTTTTCTCTCCGGTAATTCTCACAACATAAATCCCCGCAGGAAGATTTTTCACATTAAGTTTAACTTCTTTTTCTCCTGCAGCAATTTCTTTGGAAAGAATTTTTTCTCCGAGTGTGTTGTAGATAGTTATTTCTGCTTTTGCGAAAAAAGAATAACCGGTAATTGATAACTCATCAGTAACAGGGTTTGGGAAAACGGATAAGTAATCAGAATACATCATCTCGATTATTCCAACCGGAATCTGCAACGTAGCTGAAATTGTTGAACAGAAGGGCGAGTCAACATCTGTCACTACTACATACCAGCTCCCGCTGTCTGCAGGAGTGACAATGATGTACTGCGTGGTTTGCGTTTGCGGGACTCCGTTTAAGAACCATTGATACGATACTCCGGAAGTTATGGAGCAAATCAGTGAATCACCGTTTTGTGTTATGGTTGGAATAGGTGGAAACGGATACATATTTACCTGGACAGTATCATACGAGTAACAAATACCTCCGTTGCTTACCGAGAGCGTGTAAACGGTAGTAGTGGTTGGAGAAACAATGAGGGAATCGTTCGTGCTTATAACAGTTGTTCCGTCTCGCCATACATATTGGTATGGTGGAACAGTTGCAGAGGCCGGAGCAACGAATATAACCTGGCTTCCAGAGCAAACGGTTGTATCCGAAAGCGCTGCTATCAGCGGATAATCTCTCACGGTAATTCTTCTGAACGCAGTTGTTAATCCGCATGAATTCAACGCCTGGCACCACAGCGTATCCTCACCGGCAGAATTAAATACAACCTGAACCTGGTTGTTTGTTGTATCCGTTATTGTTCCGATGCCGGTCGAAAGTGACCACGTCCAATAAGTATTGTTTGCAAAAGGAGCAGTGTACTGAACTGTGTCTCCAACGCAAACTATTGCAGGAGGTGAAATGCTGACAACAGGAGGCGGTGTGACAAAAATTGTATCTGCAGGAGAAGCAGGACCCAAACAGCCAAAACTACTTTCCCTTACCCAAAGAATAAAGATGCCCGAGAAACTTGTAAAGTCTACAAGCAGTACGTTTTGCACCACCGGGCTTCCCATCAATTGAGGACTGTACC
>DATDOJ010000126.1:0-7380 GCA_035293345.1 Bacteroidia bacterium | reverse complement strand
CGGGCTGACCTCTTTCAGTAATGGCACTGACCCGGGACTGACATTAAAGGCAGCATACGATGACAATAACTTATACATTCTTGCCGAGTGGATTGATTCCACAGTAAATGTTTCCAACTCGAGCTGGCGGTGGTACGGACCATCTGACCCGCTCAACATCGCCAATATCAACTCCGGATGGACTTCACAGCGCAATTGCGACAAGTTTGCAATGGCATTTGAAATCAGCGCTGCATCGAGTCCGGCCGGAAATTTTTCCAGTGTGGGGTGCGCAGCTTCATGTCATACCTCCCTCGGCACGGCATATATGTTTCCCACTTCGGGTAAAGTTGATTTGTGGAATTGGAATCTTGCACTTTCAGCACCGCTCGGATATGCACAGGATATGATTGCCAGCAATACTGACAGCATCTCTGACGACAGCGGGCAAAGGATGTATGTGCGCAATACAACAGGAACAACCAACCGTTCAGGTCCTGCTTATGAATGGGACGGCACTTCACAATCCGTTACACTTTCAACCGGTCAGTCAGCAACTTTAGACCCTGCATTTTATATCTACAACAAAACACCTTTTACAGGCGACATTCAAAGAGGTGATTCCATTTATCACAGAGCAACTGCTCCGGGGCACTGTTTTGAGTGTCATGGTAATTACGGTGTCGGAGGAAGTGAAGGCGCCATCAACTTGATTTCGCAGAACAAAAAAACAAGAGCGGCATTAATTTCAGGAATGGATGATGTTGGCGATATGTCGGCTTATTGGACACCGCTAAGTCCTTCGGACAAAAATGATATTGTGGCATTCCTAAGAGGTTTGTCGGGAGTGCCGGGATACTATCTGACAACACCGGATGGCAGCAACGCAGATATAAAAGCAGTAAGCAATGTCACACCTGTTAATATTAAAGATGCAATGTTGACGGCAACAAATCATCACACAAAATACCAGGTGCTGATTACGCGCAAGCTGAGTACAAATAATTCTGACGATGTTCAGTTTACGCCTTCTCAGGGTACATACAAATTTGGTGTCGCCTTGATGGACAACGATGGAAAAAATCATATCGGTTCAACAGTGGAAACTCTGACATTTAAATGACTATGAAAAAGTTCAGCTTTTATCTTCCGGTTATTCTGAGCACGCTGCTGATAGTTGGCTGCGAAAAAGATTATTTCTCTCCGAAAACAGTTGAGGTAACCGGACCGGTGAGTTTCGCAACCGATATTATTCCGATTCTCACTGAAGATTGCGCTATCGCAAGTTGCCATGTTTCAGGAGCTGAATCTCCAAATCTTGCTGCTGCGAGTGCATTTGATGAGCTGACCGGATTAGGATATGTTGATGCTTCAAATCCAGCCAACAGCCGTGTGTACAAATTAATTACCGGTGCAAGCAATCCGGTTATGCCGCCCGCAGGCAATCCGCTGCTCTCTCCCGAAGAAATAGGTTACATACTTGCCTGGATTGAACAAGGTGCCCAAAACAATTAACAACAAAAGATATGAACTCAAAAAAAATATTCTCTGCGAAAAGTATAGCGCTGGTATTCGTTTTGGTTCCCGCGTTTTTATCTGCGCAGGAAAATTCAGACGCACCGGCAAAACCTTCAAAAGAATTTGTGAAAGGAACTTTCGAAAATGGTGTCGCCATCAACAACCAGACGGTTGAAAACCCGCTGAGGAAATCGCTTGACTTTATGATTCAGCACCGCTTCGGTGTCATCAAGGATGAAAAAGATATGTTCGGGCTTTTTGCTCCGTCCAATATCCGCATGGGGTTGACTTATGGAATCACGAAGGATTTGTCAGTCGGAATTGGCGCAACCAAGAACCGTTATCTCTTCGACCTGCAGGGGAAATACATCATCTTCAGGCAGACGAAAAAAAAGGGAACACCTGTAACAGCCACCTATTATGTTGATGTTGCCAAAAGCGCGCAGGAGGACGATAACTTCATCAACAGTGAAGGCGAATTTAAAACTGCTAACAAGCTCTCCTATTTTCACGAGCTGATGATTGCACGGAAGATTAACAGCAAGATTTCGCTGCAGCTTGCCGGCACGTATTCCTACTTCAACATTATTGATTCCGTTTATGGTCAGCATGAGTTTTACGGAGTGTCTTTCGTTGGCAAATACAAATTCAGTCCGCAATCATCCCTGTTAGTTGATTTTGATTATTTACTCAATGTGTCCGATATACCGGAGGACACCAGACCGCAGCCGAATCTCGGAATCGGGTATGAAGTGTCCACAGGCAGCCACCAGTTCCAGATTTTCATCTGCCTTGCCGATGGAATCATCAACCAGGAGAACAGAGTGTTCAATCATAATAAACTTTCCGAGCAGGATTTTCTCCTTGGGTTCAACATCACCCGTGAGTGGGGATTTAAATGAAAGTAATTCAGAACAGAGAGGTAATAATGATTGTATGAAAGATGAAAAAGAAAACTCCGACCGTAGGAACTTTTTGAAGTTTGGCTTGCTTGCAGGTGGAGCAACATTAGCAGGGATTGGAATTCAGAAAAATCTTTCAGGTGAAGCACCTGAGTCAGGCGAAAAAGTAAAAGTCCTGACGGCAGACGGAAAATTAGTTGAAGTTGACAGCAGTCACCTTCAACACCATCCTGCTGAAGCAAAAATGGCTAACCTCCAGGCACGTGAAGGAATTGAAGGAAAAAAATTCGTGATGGTCATTGACCTTGCCCGCTGCGCCAACGCGCGCAAGTGCATAGAGGGCTGTCAGAAAATGCATCACAAAGCACCGCCCGTTGAATGGATAAAAGTGAAACGCATGCAGGATGCAGAAGCCACCGCGCCCTATTGGATGCCTCAGCCATGTTTCCACTGCGATAATCCTCCGTGTACAAAAGTTTGCCCCGTGGATGCGACTTACAAACGCAAAGACGGAATTGTTTTGATAGACAATGAGCGCTGCATCGGCTGCAGGTTTTGCATGGCGGCATGTCCTTACAATGCAAGGTCGTTCAACTGGGGTGACAAATGGGGCGAAGCAAAAGATTCAACACAGACCGAAGATTGCTGCGAATATTCTCCGGAAAAAAGTTTCCCGGCAAAAACGGGAACGGTGGAGAAATGCGATTTCTGTCCCGACATGGCAAGGCAGGGAAAACTTCCCGACTGCGTTACCGCCTGCCCGAACGGAACCATTTATTACGGAGATGCAAATGATGACACGGTTTCGAACGGAGAAGAAGTGTTGCGCCTGAGCGAAATGCTCCAAAAGAAGGGCGGCTACCGCTACCTCGAGGATTTGGGCACTGAGCCCAGAGTGTATTATCTGCCTGCGGTGAAAAGGCAGTTCCCGTTTGAAGAAGATTTGGAGAAACATAATACGGAAGAATCATAAACCCCGCGTGAAAAAAAATGAGTGAGAGCGAAATTATCCTTGACGAAAAGCGCAAAGCAAGACGCGAGCAGATGCGTGAGGATGTTCTGCGCCCGCTTCATAAAACAACGTTGCCAACCAAAATCTGGATTGCAGCGCTGGTGATAATTTGTTTGATCGGAGTTTACGCTTACACATTACAGTTGCGTCACGGATTGAAAGTTACCGCCATGCGCGATTACGCTTCGTGGGGACTTTACATTTCCAACTTTGTTTTTTTTGTCGCCATCAGTTTGGTGGGTGCTTTGATTTCATCCATTCTCCGGCTTACAAATTTCGGTTGGTATCGCCCACTCACACGCATTGCGGAAATTATTGCCGTTGCAGCAATCATGTTTGCGGGAATAATAATTGTGGTGGATATGGGACGTCCTGAACGAATGTTCAATTTATTTTTCCATGGAAGAATTCAGTCACCGATAATCTGGGATGTAATTGTGGTGACCACATACCTTGTCACCAGTGTTTTGCTTTTGTATGTCGCCATGATTCCCGGCATTGCTATTTGCAGAAACCGCCTCACAGAGCGACCGAAGTGGCAACGGAAAATGTACAGGATATTATCGCTTGGCTGGAACGGAACCGAAGAGCAATGGAAAATCATGAAACGCTGCATGGCTATTTTGTGTGTGCTGATAATTCCTCTTGCTGTTTCCATTCACACCGTCACGGCATGGCTATTTGCAACCACGCTGCGCCCAGGGTGGGACAGCACTAACTTCGGACCGTACTTTGTTGCCGGAGCATTTCAGGCAGGCACTGGATGTGTCATCATCGCCATGTTTGTTTTTCGCAAGGCACATAAGCTCGATAAGTACATTACCGAAGTACACTTTAACAACATGGGCAAACTGCTGGTGTTTCTCAGTGTTGTTTATGCTTATTTCAACCTGAACGAATATCTGATTCCGGCTTACAAAATGAGAACTGCAGAAGCAGGTCTTCTCAATGATTTGTTCACAGGTTCCATGGCGCCTGTTTACTGGTCGGTTCAAATATTCGGGATGGCGATTCCGGCTGTGGTTTTATTATTTAAAAAAGGCCGTAAGCCGCTTCCGCTCACCATCATCGCTGTCTTTGTAGTCGTGGGTGCGTGGTTCAAACGTTATCTTATTGTCACGCCCATCATGCTGCATCCATATCTGCCCATTCAAAATGTTCCGGCAAACTGGGCGGTATATTTTCCGTCATGGATTGAAATTGCAATCGTAGCCGGTTCACTCTCCGGAGTGCTGCTGATTATTACGATATTCTCGAGATTGTTCCCGATGATTTCCATCTGGGAAACACTGGAAGGCGAAGGAATTGACCTGGAAAAAATGGATAAAATAAAAACCTGATGCCATGTTCGACTATTGTATGTCTAAATTAAAAATACCGGCACTGATTTTTGTTTTGCTTCTGCCGTTGGCAAAAGTATTGGCGCAGGACGAAAAGGAAGCAGTCATAACATTATCATTCACACAAACTGATACCACCAAAACATGCATGGCAACAGTTACATCAGATACTTCTACAGTAAAAGAAAAGGAAGTGCATTTTTATGTGCAGCGCATGTTCGGGCTGCTGCCCATCGGCAAAGCGGAAGAGACGGATGAAAACGGAATGGTATCGGTTGATTTTCCGATGGATTTGCCGGGAGATAAGAATGGCAATATTATTGTTATTGCTAAAATCGAAGATGACGACACGTATGGAAACGTTGAAACAAAAAAAGAAATTAAATGGGGAATTATCCATGCCGGTGAAAAAGATCGCTGGGATGAACGTTCGCTTTCTGCCTCCAGGGAAAAAGCGCCATTGTATTTGCTCCTTGTTTCAAATTTAATCATTGTCGTAATTTGGGGCACGATTTTTTATGTGATATATCAGATATTCAGAATTAAGAAAGTAAGTAATTTGATAAAAGTTAAATAAACCTACAACCAATTTCAATCCAACCATATGAAAAACAGTTTGAAAAAAATCCAAACAATAGAAGCAGCAACAATATTTTTATCGCTCATTTTTCTTGTCAGCACTGCATTTATAATCCAGGAAAAACCGAAAGGCAAACCGTGGAAAGCAAGTGAAGCAGATGCAAAAATGAAAAACCCGGTAAAGACCGATGACGACAACGTCAAAGAAGGCAAAGACATTTATGCGCAGCATTGCAAATCATGCCACGGAGTAAAAGGAAAAGGTGACGGACCGAAATCGGAGAAGATTGATATTTCCTGCGGAGATTTTACCGCTGAGGATGTTGCCAAACAATCAGACGGGGAACTCTACTGGAAGACAACTGAAGGAAGAAAACCCATGCCCTCGTTCAGTGAAAAATTAAGCGACACCGAACGCTGGACGGTCATCAATTACATTCGTACACTTGGAAAAGCAAAATAAAATTTAATCAGCAGTTTTCTTCAGTGGTTTTATAAACTCGCAATGATTGGCAACTGCTTCATTGCGGGTTTTATTTTGTTTCTATTTTTGGTGAACATGATTAAGCGCATTTCTTACAAAGCAATATTTATTTCTGCAGTGCATGTGGTCGCACTTGGGTTGACAGGATGCAATTCTGATGATTCAACTTCGACAATCATTAAAGGCACTATTCAATTTCCTCCGGCAGATAAAATTTATTTCTATTCTTTAGCTGACAGCACGGACATTTTTCTCGAAAATAAGACAGCGATGGACTCGTCTGCCATTGATAAGAACGGAAACTATTCTTTTTCTCTTCCATTGAAAAATGCCTGTGCGTTTGATTTGGTTTGCGGTAAAAAAAACCTGGCGAACAATCTTTTTATCAGCCCCGGGGATAAATTGAAAATCATTTTCTCCAGCAGGAGCAATGATGCGCATGTTATTTCATCAGGCGATGCCGGAAAATATAATTCATACCTCATTCATTTCCTCGATACGTTTTACAGGGCAGCATCAATCAGGGAAGAATATTATATCGGGACAAATTACATGGATATTCAGCAGTTCACGTTGTATAATGAGAGAAGGAAACAAATGCAGCTCGACTTCTTCGACAATTATTTCAAAGGCGATTCACCCAAAAAAGAACTGCAGGATTACGCGCTGAATACAATCCATTACGGTATTGCCGTTGACCGATTGATGTACATCGGAAAAAAAAGAATGAAAGGAGAAAATGTAATTGCCGATTCATCGTACTTCGCTTTTGCCACTCCGTCATTTGTTGAGAACAAAGATGCATTCAATTGCCCCGCTTACATTCGCTTCCTGAATTTATATATCAAAGATATGTATGAACGGATGGTTGAACGGGAAGCATTGCCTCGTGATAAATCTGTACGGTTGATTCCGGCTGTGGAGAAATATAAACTTGCCATGCAGCTTCTCCACAAACCATTCCGCGATGCCGTGCTGTACAATATTATTTATAATGACATGCATGATGTAACTGAAAATGCAATCGTAAATCCGCAGGTCAAACTTTCTCCGGACTCAATGATGGTTTTGTTCATCAGAAAATATTCGCTGAATTAATTTTGCCTGCTCCCAATGAGCATTCCGTCAATCTTCGCAATTATCCATGCTGCCGGTTACCTCGCTGACAGTATTTTTATTGGATTAAAATTTATTGTCCCGGTAGTTTTTCTTTTAATAATTTTTAAAGTTAAATCAGGAAAAGCGAATTTCGTTTCATTGGTTTTGGCTGCGAATATTCTTCTCCTGGCTGCCGGTATTTTATTTTTGGTTACCATCATCGCCAACACATGGCTGGCATGGAATTCGGGCAATGAATTCGAACGCGATTTCATCATAAGCATTGCCACAGGTCCTAACTGGTATCAGATAATGATTCCTGTTTTTGTTTATGGCATTCTTCCTCAGGCGATGTGGTTTGCAAAACTCAGGCGGACAATTTTTTCATCGCTCATACTCATTATTCTCTGGTTCGCCTCCTATTTCATGGTTGCTTACCTGTCGCACGTACCCATTCGCTTTGATTTT
>DATDOJ010000125.1:0-13573 GCA_035293345.1 Bacteroidia bacterium | reverse complement strand
TATGATAACATATCATGCCTACGGCATTTATGATTGCATGGGTTATTTATTTCTACCAATATGTTGTCCCTACGGGACTTATGGAATAAATTTTCCTTTTTGAACATTCTGTTTATTTAGGAAAGATGTCTATTGAAAACTTGCAGCCGGGTAATTTTAATTATCCGGCTTTTTTTTGGCTTATTATAAAGAAACTCCATTTATCCCGGATTTTGCAATAGATAATAATATAAAATATATCGTTCCTACGGAACTTATGTTAATCGTGGATTTCAACTGTTACCAATATTTTATTCCTACGGAATATTTTCTTGCCACTCCGTTAGGAGTGATATGTCGGTAGAAAGCAAACCAGACCTGAAATATAAAGCTCCGTAGGAGCGAAATAAAAATCCTATTGCAAAATCCGGGTTTATATTTAATTTTAAAAGCAATTTCAACTTTTGGGTTCGATTTCATTAGATTCTGGTTCTAATTAATGACTTTTGACTTCGACTTCATGACATTCGGCTCCGACTTCATGACATTCGGCTTCGACTTCATGACATTCGGCTCCGATTTCATGACTTTTGGCTCTGACTTCATGACATTCGGCTTCGACTTCATGACTTTTCGACTTGAGATTACAACTTTCGGCTTTGAAGTTGTAACTTTTCGACCTGAGATTACAACATTCGGCTTTGAAGTTGTAACTTTTCGACTTGAGATTACAACTTTCGGCTTTGAAGTTGTAATTTTTCGACTTGAGATTACAACTTTCGGCTTTGAAGTTGTATAATTCAAGGCGGAGATTATAATATCGGGCAAAGAGATTTAATCATCAGGTAAAGAAAGTTTGCTATCCATATCTAAAAAATTGATGTTATTTGAAAATAGTCAGGCATATACGCCAGATTAGTAGTCATCTTCTGAAATAAGTTAGGCATTAAATGATAAAAATCAGGCATTAAGGATCCTTGGTTTTCCTCTCCCGGGTAAGCTGAAAACGACTTCCCAAAACCCGGAACCCTCAGACCTCAGACCTGAACCTGAGAAAAAAACTTTTTCATTTCAGGTTCAGCACCACCGCATGACTATAATGTTACATTTGCTCATCCCACGGACATCGTAGTTTCAATATGAAAGTTGCACGCCCCATACGCGTACTCATCGCCAAAGTCGGTCTTGACGGACACGACCGCGGAGCAAAAATAATTGCATCATCACTTCGCGATGCAGGCATGGAAGTCATCTACACCGGCTTGCGCCAAACACCGGAGATGGTTGTGAACTCCGCCATGCAGGAAGATGTGGATGCAATTGGCATCAGCATTTTATCCGGAGCACACATGACAATATTTCCAAAACTCGTTTCGTTGATGAAAGAAAAAAACATGAGTGATGTGTTGCTGACAGGAGGAGGAATAATTCCTGACGCTGATATGAAGAAGCTGAACGAACTCGGAGTTGGAAAACTTTTCAATCCCGGAACGGACACTTCAATAATTGCTGACTACATTAAAGAGTGGGTAAATAAAAATAGAAATTAATCTGTGTAATCTGTGGCTAATAATCTCATTATACAATCCGAAAACGGAATCCGAATCATCACTATCAACCGTCCTGATAAATTAAACGCACTCAACCGCGAAACACTTTCAGAACTTGATGCGGCAATGAATGATGCTATTTCAACAACAGAAATCTTCGGAATCATTATCACCGGCTCAGGCGAAAAGGCATTCGTTGCCGGAGCCGACATCAGCGAGTTTTCAGGATTGAATCCTGACGATGGGAAAAAGCTCAGCGCTTTCGGGCAAAATATTTTTAAGAAAATTGAACTGAGTCCGAAACCCGTTATTGCTGCTGTGAACGGATTTGCTTTGGGTGGCGGCTGCGAGCTTGCAATGGCTTGTCATCTCAGGATTGCATCTGACAATGCCAAGTTCGGGCAGCCCGAAGTAAAGTTGGGTTTGATTCCCGGCTATGGCGGAACACAGCGGCTTGTTCATCTCATCGGAAAAGGGAGAGCGACAGAACTCCTGATGACAGCCGGCATGATTAATTCTCAGCAGGCATTGGAAATTGGCTTGGTGAATTATGTGACAAGGCAGGATGAATTGATTCCGAAGTGTAAAGAGCTGCTGGAAAAAATACGACAAAATTCTCCGTATGCCATCAGCGCAATCATCCGCAGTGTGGATGCCTGTTTCAACAGCAGCGTTGACGGATTTAAAACCGAAGTGGAAGAATTCGGAAAATGTTTTGCAGCCGATGATGTGAAAGAAGGAACCCGGGCGTTCACCGAAAAAAGAAAACCTGAATTCAAAAATTTAATCTCAACATAAAATTAACAAGAAAGGGAAGGGACGAAAATGAAAATAGCAAAGAACTTAACGAAACATGTCTTCTGTCTTGAAGGCGACTGGAACTTAGACCTGCGCAACAAATCGAGCATTGCTGCGGCACTTGAATTTCTTCAAACCAACTGTGGAGTGAAATACATTCACAAGAACTGCGGCACGAGAGAGAATCTTCAGTATTACCTGAAACTCTGGAAACAGAAACGATATCAGGAGTACACCATTTGTTATCTCGCTTTCCACGGTCATCCGGAAACAATCAAAGTCGGAACAGAAGATGTGAGTTTGGACGAACTTGCTGAAATGCTCAACGGTTCATGCCGGAATAAAATCATTCACTTCGGCAGTTGCAACACGCTGGACACAGACGAGCGAAACGTCCGCAGGTTTTTAGATACGACTAAAGCACTTTGTGTCTGTGGTTTCAAAACCGATATTGACTACCTCGAAAGTTCTGTTTTCGATATGCTGCTCATTGAAAACCTGCAGCAGTATAGGGATATTTCAAAAGTTCACACCACATTGCATAAAGAGCATCGCAGGTTAGTGCGCAAGCTGGACTTCAGGATGCTTTACCAGTAATGCCAACTGCTTTTATAAAAGTTTACGGAAAAGTTCAGGGAGTTTTTTTTCGGCACTTCACAGTTATCAAAGCCAATGAACTTGGTGTTACCGGATTTGTCCTGAACGCTGCGGACGGAACGGTGGAAATCACAACTCAGGCCTCACAGGAAAAATTAGATGAATTTATCCGCTGGTGCCATCACGGACCCGAACGCGCGCGTGTTGATAAAGTTGAAGTGAGGTTTGTTGAAGAAAATTCTTCTTTCCACAGTTTTGAAGTCCGATACGATTAGACCTCTTTCAATAAATTTCCCTTTGAGTTCCATCAGACAATTAGCAGGTCAGACCGCCATTTACGGTCTCAGCAGCATCGTTGGGCGCCTGCTCAATTATCTTCTGGTTCCGCTTTATACCCGCGTCTTTCTCCCTGCTGAATATGGTGTGGTCACCGAAATGTATGCGTATGCTTCTTTCCTCATGATTGTTTTCTCTTACGGAATGGAGACCGCTTATTTCCGTTTCGCCTCGCAGCAGCATGACAGGAAAAAAGTTTTTTCAACCGCCATGCTCTCGCTGATTGGTTCATCAGTACTTCTTGTTCTGCTGATTTATTTTTTCTCAGGCAGTTTATCGGAAATGATGACGAGAGTTACATCACAGAACAGTTCGGATTATCAGCGCTACATAATTTGGTTTGCGATATTTCTCGCTGCGGATGCTGTCACTTCCATTCCTTTCGCTCAGCTTCGCATACAGAACAAAGCATTTCGGTTTGTGTTTATTAAAATGACATGGATTTTTGTCAACGTTGGACTGAATTTATTTTTTCTTGTTCTGTGTCCAACGCTGAATCCGGATTCCTGGCTGGCATCTTTCTATAATCCATCGCTCGGTGTTGAATATGTTTTCATTTCTAATCTTGTTGCAAGCGCTGTCGTGTTATTGCTACTGCTGCCGGAATTCCGTTACATGACTTTTTCGTTTGACAAAAAACTCTGGTATGAAATGATAATTTATGCTTTACCTCTGCTCATTGCCGGATTTGCAGGTATGATTAATGAAACCATTGACCGCATCTTTTTGAAATACATGGTTCCCGGAAAAGCCGAAGCACTGGTTCAGCTTGGTATTTATGGAGCGTGTTACAAAGTTTCCATTCTGATGACGTTGTTCATCCAGACATTCCGTTATGCTGCCGAGCCGTTTTTCTTTTCTCATGCAGAAAAAGCGGAAGCAAAAAAAACATACGCTCTCGTCATGAATTATTTTATCATCACCTGCTCGGTGATTTTTCTTGGAGTGATGCTTTACATGGATTTTGTGAAATATTTTATCGGTGAGGAATACCGCTCAGGTCTGAAAGTTGTTCCGATTCTACTCATGGCAAACCTCTGCCTCGGAGTTTTCTACAACCTCGCCATCTGGTATAAGCTCACTTCAAAAACAAAGTGGGGAGCATATCTCGCTCTTTTCGGAGCGGCAATTACTTTGCTCTTGAATTTTATTTTAATTCCCCGTATGGGTTACATGGGTACAGCATGGGCAACGCTTGCCTGTTATGCGTCTATGATGGTGATTTCTTATCTGGTTGGACAAAAATTTTATCACGTTGAATATGACCTGAGAAAATTTTTCATCTACATCATTTCAGCGCTGGTGATTTATTTCTTCAGCGAACAAATCAGGCATTCATTGGTTTTGGAGTTACCGCTTTCCACTATAATCAACACCATGCTGCTGCTTGTTTTCGGTATGATAATTTATCTCACGGAAAAAAACAAAAGCAGTAACTTGGCGCAATAATTTTTCTGTATGAAAACAAAAATCATCAACCGCTCCCATCATCCGCTTCCTTCGTATGAAACCATTCACTCGGCAGGAATGGATTTGAGAGCGAATCTTGACGTGCCTGTTGCTCTTCTACCGATGCAGCGGGCACTTGTTCCGACAGGACTGTTCATGGAGTTGATTGAAGGTTTTGAAGCGCAAATCCGCCCGAGAAGCGGACTGGCAGCAAAGCATGGAATCACCGTTCTCAATTCTCCCGGAACCATTGATGCCGACTACCGAGGTGAAATAAAAGTCATTCTCATCAATCTTTCAGACAAAGATTTTGTCATCAATGATGGCGAGCGTATCGCTCAGATTATTGTTTCAAAACATGAACGTGTAATCTGGACTGAAGCTGAGCAGTTAGAAGAAACCCTTCGAGGAGAAGGAGGATTCGGACATACTGGAAAAAAATGATTGTGGATTACAAATTGTCAATTGCGAATTAAATCCGAAATCCGAAATAAATTTTTGTTTTGCAGTTATGAAAATAATAATTCCGATGGCCGGCATGGGTAAACGCATGCGTCCGCATACACTCACCACCCCCAAGCCGCTGATTCCGGTAGCAGGAAAACCGATTGTTCAATGGCTGGTGGAAGACATTGTGAAAGCAGTGGGGACAAAAGTGGTGGAGATGGCTTACGTGATTGGTGACTTTGGAAAAGAAACGGAAGATGCGCTGAAGAACATTGCAGAAAAGGAGGGAGCTAAATCGAAAATATATTATCAGCAACAAGCGCTTGGTACCGCTCATGCGGTATTGTGTGCCGCTGATTCGCTTGACGGAGAAGTGGTCGTTGCCTTTTCCGATACCATTTTCCGTTCCGACTTTAAGATTTCTTCAGCTAAAAATTTTGACGGAGTTATCTGGGTGAAAAAAATTGAAGACCCGCGGCAGTTTGGTGTTGTTACGGTGGATAAAGAAAATGTCATCACCGGTTTCGTGGAGAAATCGCCAACGTTTGTTTCTGACTTAGCCATCATCGGCATTTATTATTTCCGTGACGGACAATGGCTGAAAAGGGAAATTCAGCATCTCATTGACAACAACATTAAAGACAAAGGCGAATATCAACTGACCAATGCACTGGAAAATATGAGGAAGAAGAATGCCAGGTTTTTTCCGGGTCCTGTCACGGACTGGCTCGACTGCGGCAACAAAAACAACACGCTTCAAACCAACCAGCGCCTGCTTGAACTTGCCGATAAGAAATCGCTTGTATCATCATCACTGAAAAAAAATAATTCTGTTATCATCGAGCCATGTTTCATTGGTGCTGATGCCGTCATTGAAAATTCAGTAGTAGGACCGTATGTTTCAGTCGGGAATAATTCGCAAATAAAAAACAGTGTGGTACGCGGAAGCATCATTCTCACTAATTCACAAGTAAGCGATGCGGTGATTTATAATTCCATGCTGGGCAACAACGTTACTTACAGCGGAACATCGCGCGAAGTGAATATCGGTGATTACAGTACAGAAGACAACTAAACTATGACAATTAAAAAATATCTTTTCGCCCTTGCCGCAATAGCGTTATTTCTTTCTGCCTGCTCGGGAACGAAACCTGAGACCGCATCCTCGTCCCTGAAAAGCAAAAGCAAGACGCTTCAATCAGAATCGAATCCTGAAGTTATGTTTTTGTATGTGAACGCAACGAAAGAAAAAATCCTCGGCAACCTCGATAATTCAGCAGGAATTTTTGCTGAAGTAATTCGTAAAGACGGAGGCAATCATGCAGCTATGTATGAGCTGGCTGACATCTATGTGATGCAGAAAAAATTCAGCGATGCGTTATTCTTCGCCAGGAGCGCTGCATCTGCGAATCCGAAAAACAAGTGGTACAAAGAATTGCTCGCAGAAATTTATGAGAAGCTGAGGCAGCACAACGAGGCGGCTAATGTCTATTCACAACTTGTGAAGGATTATCCCGAGCGCGGAGATTATTATCTCGACTGGGCAAACAGTTTGCTGCAGGCAAACAAGCCGGATGAAGCGTTGAAAGTGTATGATAAAATTGATGAACGCTTTGGTGCGAGTAAAGACATCGGTTTGCAAAAGCAAAGAATATATATGGATATGGGCAAACCGGAAAAAGCAGTTGCCGAAGTGCAGAAACTGATTGACGCCAATCCGCGCGACAGCCAGCTCTACGGAATACTCGCAGAAATTTACCAGTCGCAGAAGCAGTATGACAAAGCAATGGAAGCATACGAAAAGCTGAAAGCGATTGACCCTGATAATCCATACCTTCATTTGTCACTTGCAGATTATTACCGCAACAAAGGGGATAATGAAAAATCTTTTCAGGAATTGAAGATTGCATTTTCTAACCATGATCTTGAGCTGAATACCAAACTCCAGATTCTTTCTTCCTACCTAACGCTATTTGGAATTAATCCTGAATTGCAGAAGCAGGCGCTTGAGTTGAATGAAATTCTTGTTGCACAATACCCTGACGAGGCAAAAGTTTATGAATTCAACGGCAGATTTCTTTACCTGGATAAAAAACCTGAAGAAGCGAGAGTTAGTTTTCGCATGGCAACTCAACTGGATGCATCGGGTTTTGAGAACTGGCGTCTCCTTATGGGTCTCGATGAAGAAATGCGCGACTGGGATGCATTGATTAAAGACAGCGAAGAGGCAATGGTTAAATTTCCGAACCAACCGATACCTTATCTTTTCAATGGCGAAGCAAAAAGTTTTAAAAAAAAATATTCTGAAGCAGTTGTGTCACTCAAGGCAGGATTGAAACTGGTAGTTGATGATAAAAAAACTGAAACGGGTTTATACTCATTGCTTGGTGATGCCTACCATGGATTGGGGGAACATATAAACTCAGATGAAAGTTATAATAATGCTCTGGAAATTGATTCGAATAATGTTACAGTGCTTAACAATTACGCATACTATCTTTCATTGCGCGGAGAAAATCTTGCTAAAGCTGATTCAATGTCGAAACTCTCCAACACCATTGTTCCTGATAATGCTTCGTATGAAGATACTTACGCCTGGATTTTATACAAACAGAAAAAATATGAAGACGCTAAACTCTGGCTCGAAAAAGCAATGTTGCACGGAGGCGATAAAAACGCAACCATCCTCGAACACATGGGCGATGTGCTCTTTCAGCTTGGAAGAGTTGGAGAAGCACTCGACTTCTGGCAGAAAGCCAAAGCAGCAGGCGATGACATTTCAAGTTTTCTAGACAAAAAAATTGCGGATAAAAAGCTTTACGAATAAGATTTAACCGCAAAGGCGCTAAGCCGTAAAGAAATTATTTAATAATGAAAAATAGTTGGAAGCAATTCTCCCGAATTTCCATTTTTCAGTTTCTCGTTTTCATTTTCTTCTTCTCTTGTCATCCGACAAAAAAAGTTGCTACCTCAACTCCGGTTGGCGCTGACGGTGACACCGCTTTTGCCGGAGCCCTTGAAGCATATAAAAAAAATATTCCGCAATTCTCTGCGCTCACGATTAAAGGTGATGTGGATTACAGTGCGGGTAACGATGTAGCTTCATTCAATATGAACCTTCGTATTAAAAAGGACAGTGCTATCTGGATGTCAGCGTCTCCGTTTCTCGGCATTGAAGTAGTACGCATTCTCATCACGCCTGACTCAGTGAAAATCCTCGACCGGCTGAACAATATTTATTATTCCGACAAACTGGAAACACTGCGAATTTCTTTTCATGCCGGAGTGAATATGGATGTGCTGCAGTCGCTGATATGTGCTTCGTACATCACATCGTCAATTCAGGATACGCTTCGTTCACTGTATGTTGAAAATCCTGATTATATTTTGAGCACAGTGGAAAAGAAAAAAGATTTGCGTGCTGATGAGCAGACCTCCCAACTTCCGTTTGCCTGCGATTTATGGTGTACGAACCCGACCATGCGTGTGAGCAAAATGATCCTCAGCGAACCTGAAACTTCAAGAAATGTGGAGGCAAAGTATGAGGACTACCGCGCAAGTGATGCCGGAGTTTTTCCTTACCTCACAACCATTACCGCTATAGACGAAGCCGCACAAAAAACAGCGTTACTAAGAATTTCTGTCGGAAAAATAATTTCTTCCTCAGACGTGGAGATGCCTTTTTCTATCCCGAAAAAATTTGAGCACAAGCGGCTGGTGAGAGAAAAGTGAAATGATTTCCGGACTAAAACTTTTCTTTACGTTCAACGTTCCATTAATGATGATTTCTATTCCGGAACATAAGTCATGATACGAGAAATTTCTTCGCTTAAAATATGTGTTTCAGTAAAACTTTGTTTGCTCATCTGCCTGGCTTCTGTTTCATTTTCCTCGGATGCTCAGTCGAAAAAGGAACTTGAGAAAAGGCGCCAGCAGCTTCAGAAGGAAATTGAACAGACAGAAAAAAAATTAGATGAGACAAAAAAAATTAAAACCGGTTCGCTCAGCCAGCTTGCCGCTGTGCGCAAAAGAATCCGTGCGAGGGAGGAACTGATTAATGTTATTTCTTCAGAAATAAATTCATTAGACAATGAAATTGTGGAGAGTAATTCCGACATCGGTTCACTCGGACAAAAATTACAGCAGTTGAAAACGGAATATGCATTCACCATACGTTATGCATACCGCAACCGCGGTTCGAATGACATGCTCTCCTTTCTTTTTTCCTCTGCTGATTTTAACCAGACGTATAAACGGATACTCTTTTTCAGGCAATACGGAGAGTTCAGAAAAAAGCAGCGTGATGAAATCCTTAAAACACAATCCGCGCTGACTAACCGTGTTAACATTCTTGAAGACCGTAAAATATCCAAAGAAAAACTTCTTGGCATCCAGCAGCAGGAAAAGAAAAAACTCACAGACGAAAAGAAGATGCAGGAAAAAATTGTGAGCAATATGACACTGCGCGAAAAGAAACTGCGCAATGAGCTGAAAGAAAAACAAAAATCGGCTGACAAACTTAACCGCATGATTGAGGACCTCATCCGGAAGGAGACAGCAGCAGCGCGGAAAAAAGCAACAGCATCGGGAGCAAGAAGTACGCCAAACTCATCAGTATTTACACTCACTCCCGAATCAAAAAAACTTTCTTCCGATTTTGAAAGCAACAAAGGAAATCTTCCCTGGCCGGTGGAACAGGGAATTATCACGGGCGACTACGGAAGACATCAGCATCCGCTGTGGAAAGATGTGCATACAAACAATAACGGCATTGATATTTCAACGGGAAAAAATGCTGAGGCGCGCTGCATATTCAGTGGAAAGGTTTCCAGTGTGTTTTCAATTCCGGGAGCAGGCAAGGCAGTCATCGTGCGTCATGGGGAATTTCTCACCGTGTATTCTAATCTTGAAAATGTTTTCGTGAAAGCGGGGGACAACGTAAGCACGCGTCAGCGAATCGGAAGAGTCAGCACCGACAGCGAAGAAGGAAAGACCGAACTACATCTCGAAATATGGAAAGGCAATTCGCGGATGAATCCGGAAAACTGGATTGCGAGGAGATAGTGTCAGTTTTGAGTTTTGAGTTTAGAGTTGTATGATGACAGAAAATTGCCTTAATTAGTTTTGACTATTTTTACACGCACTAATCACAGATAATTTATTATGGTAATATTTGTTTTCCTGATACTTCACTGGTATCTCTCACTGTTCGCGCAGACATTTTTTCTGCACCGCTATTCCGCGCACAAAATGTTTTCCATGAGCAAAGGGTGGGAAAAGTTTTTTTATCTTTTCACATGGGCTATGCAGGGGTCGTCTTATCTCAACCCAAGGGCGTATGCCATCATGCACCGCATGCACCATAGCTACAGCGATACTGCTAAAGACCCGCATTCACCGCTTTATCACAAAGAAGTATTCAGCATGATGTGGTTCACCAAAATGATTTACAACGGACTTACCACAGGAAAAATTAAACCGGAAAGAAAGTTTGAAAAAAATTATCCGCAGTGGAATTTTGTTGACCGCTATGCAGAGACATCATACGTTCGTTTTGCGTTCGGGACACTGTACGTTTTATTTTACATCGCATTTGCAACACACTGGTGGATGTTTTTATTTCTGCCGATTCATTTTTTGATGGGGCCCATTCAGGGTGCTATCGTAAACTGGTCGGGTCATAAATACGGCTACAGGAATTTCAACGAAGACGACCATTCCAAGAATACATTATTCATTGACTTCCTTTTGCTTGGCGAACTTTTTCAGAACAATCATCATCACGCGGCAGCGAGAAGCAACTTTGCTGCCAAGTGGTGGGAGTTTGACCCGGTATTTCCTGTCATCAAGGTGCTGGATAAAATGCGGGTGATTCGGTTAGCAACAGCGTAAAAACATTCCATCGAAATACGAATCTGTTACGAATATACGAATTGCGAATTCTGTTTTTGACAAATGAAATCAATAATTGAAATTCAAAATTCAAAATTTGAAATTGATTTCTCTTCACCGCTTGATATTTCCATTCCGCTGTCAGAAGCAAATCATTCTCATGTTGCGGCTTTCCATCTGCCCGATTTAAAATCGGAAGTGGTTCGGGCAGGTGGATTCACGGGATCGGTTGCTGAAGGCGGTTCGTGCAACGTGAATAATATTTTTTTCAGCCCGCATGGAAACGGAACACATACAGAATGTATCGGGCATATCACGAAGGAAAAATATTCGGTGAATGATTGCCTGAAGGATTATTTTTTTTCTGCGTTACTCATTAGCATCGCTCCGCATAAATCAGGAAATGATTATTGTGTAACACCGGAGCAAATAAAAATTTTTCTCGGAGAAAATAAACCGGAGGCATTAATCATCAGGACAATGCCGAATGATGAGAGTAAGAGAAGCAGAAGTTATTCGGACAGCAATCCGACATACATTCATCATGAAGCAGCAGCTTTCATCTGCAGCTTAGGAATAAAACATCTGCTTATTGATTTGCCTTCCATGGATAAAGAAGATGACGGAGGAAAACTTTTAGCACATCGCGCATTCTGGAATTATCCTGCTTCGCCAAGAATAAACAGTACAATTACTGAGTTTGTCTTTGTTCCCGATACAATTTCTGACGGATGGTATTTTCTCAACCTTCAGCTTGCAGCTTTCAACAGTGATGCAAGCCCTTCACGTCCGTTACTTTTTCAGATGAGACAGAAATAATTCACGCCTTCACACAGTGAAAAATAATTTCATCCCTGTTGAGCTGATACAATTCTGATTTTTCTTCACCAAGGTTTTTTGCGTAATAAATTTCTTCAACACTAAAGCCGTTATTTTCCAGCCGCTTTTTGAAATCAGTTCTTCCGTAATACCGTACATGGTCTTCCTGACCGAATAATATTTTTCGTTCTTCAAGATTAGTCACAGAAAAATCTTCAGCCGTTTCATTTTCCGAATATGGAACCTGAGTCAGCAGAGTAGCTCCACGCTTAACAACACGATGTAATTCGCGCATTGCTTTTTTGTCATCCTCAACATGTTCAAGAACATGATAGCAGATGATTAAGTCAAAATGGTTTTCCTCAAAAGGAATTGAAGAAATATCGAAACGACTTTTGACAATAGGATTAAAGAAATCGGTCGGAACATATTCAATGTTCTTCATCATCTTCAGTTTTCTGAGTAGTACGGAAGAAGGGGAGAAATGAAGCACCCGGAAATTTTCCCGTTCAGTAATTCTTATTTCATCGCGGAGATAAAGCCACAACAAACGTTTGCGCTCTATACTTCCGCAGCGCGGGCATAGGTGACTTTCGCCTTCATGGACTGAAAGAAATTTTCGTGCGCGAAATCCGCAAACGGGGCATTGATAATTGCTGCCAATAAAAAATGCGGAAACAATTTTCCGCAAAGTTGGCTCCGCAAGCATAAGCCACCGTTTGGGCAGCAGCGACTTTAAAAGTTTCTTAAGTAAGGAATACACTTTGGGAACAGTTGGCAGTTGGCAAAGTGCAGTTGGCAAAATGTGAGCGACATTGCCAATTGCTTATTGCAAATTGCCAACTATTTTTTCTCTTCTTCCTTTTCAATTCCCTTGGAAGCGTCCTTGAATTCACGGATGCCTTTTCCAAGTCCGCGGGCGAGTTCAGGAATTTTTCTTCCGCCAAAAAGGAGAAGCAATGCGACAACAATCAGAATAATTTCCGGTGTTCCCAGCATGGCGAGTAATATCTGTGAGAGTATCATCTTTTAAATTTTTTTCAAAGGTAATCCTTTGACTCGAAATGCAGAAATGGTTTACTTAAATGTATCTGTAGATTTCACAATTGTTACTTTCTTGACGTTAAGCGGGTAATTTTCAACCAACTTGTCCTCTTCAAAGACATCAGGAGGAAGCGCAGATTTCAGTGTATTCTGGTAACTCATCGGGGAAGAAGTATTTTCTTTCAAACTCTTCGCAAGCGGCTCGGCTTCGGTTTTGTCCGTTACAATGGTAACACACATGTTTTTTGTCTGCCAGTATTTCTTCATGGCGTTGTTCACGTCATCGAGCGTGACTTTCTCAAGCAGTGCATCCAGTTCGCTCAGGTAATTTTTTCTGCCGTAGAATTTTGAATCCATCAGAAAACCTAATTGCTTCTGCGGTGTCTGAGCGTAGAGCTTGCAATAGCTGCGGAGGAAAGTTCTTGTTAATTCAAAATCCTCCTTCTTCATTCCGTTTGTCACGAGTAAATCCATTTCACGGATTGCCATACGCAGCGCAAAATGAGCGTGACCGGTTTTTATTCCTTTCAGTTCAGGATATTGCCCAAGCAATCCCTTTGCTGTCTGCACAGGACGAATCCAGATTCCAAAATAATTTGACGAGCGCGGCACACCTGTAACAGGCAGCATGTTTTGTCCGCCATTGTCATACCACTCAATGT
>DATDOJ010000124.1:0-3407 GCA_035293345.1 Bacteroidia bacterium | reverse complement strand
CAGGCAAAGGTGAGATGCATCAGGTACGAATGCCTCACATATTCGTTCATGAAACCATTGGTGAACAAAGCAAAGCCGGCATTGTTGAATGCCGACACCGAATGAAAGATGGAATAGAACAGCCGCTCTCCGAAATTGCGGAAAGGAACGGACGGATCCCAAAGCATGTAGAGCATTACCACTCCGATGAATTCAATGAGAAAACTCAGCAGGATGATTTGCCTCAGGAGTCCTTTGGTGTCGAAGAGCGAATCGGTGCTGAAAAAATCCTGGAGCATGCTTTGATGGCGGATGCCGATTCCTTTCTGCATGAACAATGCGAAGAACGTTGCGAAAGAAATGATGCTCAGCCCGCCAATTTGTATGAGCAGCAGGATGACTATTTTTCCTTTGAACGAAAAATAAGTCGCTACATCTACGATTGACAAACCGGTGACGCAGCTTGCACTTGTCGAAGTAAATAGTGCATTAAGAAAATCCGCTCCTCTGCCGTCTGTCGTCATTTCGGGAAGCATGAGCAATCCGGTGCCGAACGAGATGAGAAGAATAAAGGAATACAAAAACATGGTTGAAGGCAGCAGCCGGATTCTTGTAAGCGATGTTCCTGCTTTTCCGATTTCAAGAATAACTATGATTACGAGGTAAAGCTGGATGAAAAGCAAATACATGTTGATGCTTTGCCCCAGGTTCATCAAGTCGAATACTCGTTTGGTGAGAGTGGCACCGGTGAATGTGTCAGCGGTTCCGTCAACGATAAGAATAAATATAAGGACAAGTTCAAACTTTGTGGTTCGCAGAAAATGTATCGGCTCAAAGGTGAAGAAGAAGCGGGCGAAATAATTCAGGATGTAGAATGCGAAGCAGCATCGGAAAATAAAAAGCTCAGCGGTGAGGTGCTCTTGTGTATTGGGAAAACCGTAATAGTAAATAAGCGTCCCGATGCTGAGCAGTGCAAAGAAAATGCTCAGCCGGTTGAACCACGGAAGCACTTTTTCCTTGCTCGAATAAATTTTGAGATTGACTCTTTCCCTGAACGAGTAAATGGACATCTTAAAATATTTTTTCTACAGATGCCTCGCTGATGAATTGTTTCAAATCAACAGGCACAACGCCTGCCTTCTCGCACACCTGTCCGCCCGCGAGATTAGAGAGACGCGCGGTGATTTCCGAAGAGAGTTTAAGCGCAGTGCACAACGCAGCAACGCTGATGACCGTGTCACCTGCACCCGAGACATCAGAAATATTCCTGATGTGGGCGGGAAATATTTTTTCCATAGCAACATTGCTTACAAAGATTCCTTTTTCGGAAAGCGTCACCAGCACCGATTCAATCTTCTGCGACTGGCGAAGTTTTTTCACCGCGGTTTTCAGTGAAGCGGGGTTGGCTGTGTCAATGTCGAGTTTCAATCCTTCGCGGAGTTCTTTCAGGTTGGGCTTCATCAGCGTGATGTGCTTATAGCTGAGAAAATTTTTCCTCTTGGGGTCAACGGCAACGGGAATACCGGAACGGTTTGCTTCCGCAACAACTTTTTCAATCAGCAGCGGGTTGATAACGCCTTTGTCGTAGTCCTCGAAAATAACTACATCCGCCTTTTTGTTTTTCAGAATGGGAAGAATGCGCGCGAGCATTTCATTGGTTACCGAAGGTGGAAGCGTTTCTTCCTGCTCCTCATCCACGCGGAGCATCTGGTGATTGTTGCCGATGATTCTTGTCTTGACAGTGGTCGTGCGCCCGCTGCTTTTGACAAGAAGCGATGAATCCATCTTCATGCCGGAAAGCATTTTTGAAAATTGTTTTCCTGCTTCGTCATTGCCGATGACAGAGCAGAGCAGGGGAGTGGCTCCGAGCGAACGGATATTGAGTGCGACATTGGCAGCACCTCCGGGACGGATTTCTTTTTTAGTGACCGTAACCACAGGAACAGGCGCTTCCGGTGAAATACGCTCAACCCGTCCCCACATATAAGAATCAACCATTACATCACCGATGATGAGTACACGCAGTTTGCCGAAACTGCTCACCAACTGCTGTATGTTCTCGATTTTCATCTGTAATTTTATTAGCCGCAGATTCGCAGATTAATTTTTAACACAGAGCACACAAAGTTGAAGTGAGTTGCACAGAGGTTTCTTTAAATATTTTTTCTCTCTGTGAAACTCACTCATTTTTTACTCTCTGAGAACTCTGCGTTAAATTCTAAATTCAATCTGCGAATCTGCGGCTAATTTTCTTTCGTTATTAATACCCGCAATGAGATTATTTCAACACAAGAAGTGCATTGTGGATTCGTGTGATTGCCTTTTCAATATTTTCATCAGACGCAGAATAAGAAATGCGGATGCACTTCTCATCACCGAATGCAGTGCCGGGAACGGTGGACACATGTGCATTGTAAAGCAAATACATGCAAAGGTCATTCAGCGTGTCAATCTTTTTTTCCTGCGCACTCTTACCGAGGTAGTAACTCACATCCGGAAAAACATAAAACGCTCCGTCCGGCTCGTTGACGGTTACATGCGGAATCTGCCGCACCAGCTTAACCATCAAATCGCGCCTGCGGTGAAACGCTGCGCACATCTGCCGTGTTGATTCAAGTCCGTTCGATAAAGCCGCCTCCGATGCTTTCTGCGAAATGGAACTCGCGCCCGAAGTAAACTGCCCCTGCATTTTGTCGCATGCCTGCGCAATCCACAGCGGTGATGCGCTGTATCCGATTCTCCATCCCGTCATCGCAAAGCTTTTCGAGACACCGTTCACAATAATCACCCTGTCGCGGATGGAAGCAAACTGCGCAATGGTTTCGTGTTTGCCCCTGTAGTTGATGTGCTCATAAATTTCGTCCGACAAAATAAAAACATGCGTGTGCTTCTCGAACACCTTCGCCAATGCCGCAAGTTCTTCCCTCGTATAAACCGTTCCCGTGGGATTGCAGGGAGAAGAAAACATAAACAGCTTCGAGCGCGGAGTGATGGCGCTCTCCAACTGCTCCGGAGTAATTTTGAAATTTGTTTCAATCGAAGACGGCATATACACCGGCTTGCCCTCGGCAAGTTTCACTATTTCAATGTACGATACCCAATACGGTTTCGGAATGAGCACTTCATCGCCTTTGTTGACGAGCGAGAGCACCACGTTGGCAATCGCCTGCTTCGCCCCGGTGGAAACCACAACCTGCTGCGGAGAATAATCGAGCCCGTTATCGCGTTTGAACTTTTCCGAAATCACTTTCCTCAGTTCCATGAAACCCGAAATGGGCGGATAGTGAGTGTAGCCCTCATCAATGGCTCGCTTCGCTGCCTCGCGGACGTGGATGGGCGTGTCGAAATCCGGCTCGCCAAGCGAAAGGTTTATCACATCAAATCCTTTTTCGTTGAGTTCGCGCGAGAGCTTCGCCATGCCGATGGTC
>DATDOJ010000123.1:0-3284 GCA_035293345.1 Bacteroidia bacterium | reverse complement strand
AGTGTTTGGAAAAAGCATTGGCTGCCGCGGAGAAATTCAATAACCCTACATCGCTCTGCAACTCGCTGAGCGAGATGGGAAATTATTTTCTCGCTGCGGAAAATTTTCCTGAAGCGGAACAGTTTCATAAGCGCGCCTTGGCGCTCAGGGAGCAGAACAATTTTACCGGAGGAGCAATCACAAGCTGCATCCGCCTCGGGGAAATTTATGTTAAGCACTCGAAGCCGGATGAAGCAATTGAAATTCTCAGCAAAGGATTACAAATGGCGGAGCAACTGAAGGTGAAACCGAAGATGTATCAGATTCATCTGCTGCTTTCCGAAATTTATGAAAGCAAGAATGAGTTGGAGAAAAGTTTCATTCACTTCAAACAGTTTCACGAATTGCGCGAGCAGGTGGAGGTGGAAGACAGCGTGCGGAAAATTAAAAATGCTCAACTGGTTTTTGAAGCGGAGCAGACCAAGAAAGAAAACATCATCATCAAAAAACAGAAGGAAGAAATAGAAAAGAAAAACATCGAGCTGCAGGAAACGATTGATGAACTCACACGGGCGAAAATTGGGAAGAAGGCACGGGCGTTCACATTAATCATTGCAATCGTTTTGTTTGTTGCCGAAGACCCCATTCTGCATTACGCACTGCTCGCAACCGGCAACAGTTATTTTCTTTCCATGGTTGTGAAGATTGTAATCATATTTTCCCTCAGTCCCATCAACAAAGCGATTGAAAATTATCTCCTGAAGAAAGTGATTAAGAAAGAGGAGAAGAAGGTCTTGGTGTAATTTGACTGCTTCTACATCTTCACAATCTTCCTCACCACCAAATTGTTTTTGCTTGCTCCGCTTATTGCGGTGTCGTACCGAGTCGTGACAAAATAAATTCCTGCTGCCAAGGCGCTGATGTCAATGTTGAAATTATTTTCTCCTGCATTCAGGTTTCCGCTGAAAACAACCGTGAGTTTTCTTCCAACCCTATCCGACAAAAAGATTTCTGCAAAGTAATTATTTTGAGACGCAATATTTATAGTCACTTCATCTTCGGATAAATTCTGAGCAACAATCATTTCAATTTGCGGAGAACTATTCTCCTGAACGCCTGTGCTTGTCGTGTTTTTCAGAATAATGCAATCGGATGGATTCACCATTACCGTGCTTGACACCGGAGCCAGCGAAATATTTTGCGTTGCAATATTTCCGTTCGCGTCCACTGCTCCTCCGCCTGAAGTAACAACTTTATTCCAGTTGCTTCCCGTGAGCGTGTATGTGAAAACATTAGCTGATGTATTGCACAGCACCGTTCCTTCTGCGTAGTCGCGTCTGAAGAGTGAAGCTGAACCGCTGCCGGCAACACGCAGGGAATTAATATTGGCAGGCACTGCGCTTTGGTCGCCCAAATCAATTTCATACTCGGGAAACCAATCCACATTTCCGTCAGCGAGGTTGATGAAACTGTTTTCATTTTTAATGAGCATATACATTCCAGTTCTGCGGTAACGCTCGGGTTGTGTGTTGTTGTAAAACTGTGCGATGAGAATTTTTCCCCTGCCGGTGATGTGACGCAAGCCGCGTTCCAGTGTCAGGTACATATCGCTGCCGGTAGCGTTTCCGAAACTTTCCATCATGGCTCCGTCAATGGTTTCTCCGTTCAGGTCTCCATCAGTCCACGTGGGGTCGTACCAGCCGGTAATCATCTGGTCGGTGTTGGGAAGAACCAGATAATCCACTACTGCGGAGT
Organism: Bacteroidia bacterium; assembly: GCA_035293345.1. Lineage (GTDB taxonomy): Bacteria > Bacteroidota > Bacteroidia > AKYH767-A > 2013-40CM-41-45 > 2013-40CM-41-45. The sequence goes on along the minus strand of DATDOJ010000123.1, from coordinate 1,550 downwards.
GAAAGCGCTGATAGAGGTACTGGTAATAATTCAGGTACTGGTTGTTCATCCAGATTGCAAAATCATTGAGCGTGTTGATTGTGGAACCTGCAGGACCGTGAGGTGTAATGTACCAGTTGAAATTGTAAGGAGCGGGGTCACCGACTTTCGGATTGAACAATGGTGCCACCATCGTTTCCACCGACACATCAAAAAAGCAACCTTCATTTTGATTTCCGCTCATCCAGTTGATGCAGATGTCACCAACATAAGTTCTCCAGTCGGTGTTGGAAAGATTCATGTGCCAGTAAGGGTCGGTGTGCCACACGCGGTGAACGGAATCAACCATGTCAAAATGCTGAAACATATTTTCATATTGCGCAGAACCAGTTGCTATGCTTTGTGAAGCGAGCCAGGGCCAGAAATAATTATCGGCTTCGCACACGTAACCAGCAGGCGCAACCACACCGATGCATCCGCTGCCGGTCTGTGTGTGTGGAGGAGGAGCATCATCGTTGTGGAAAGGATTCAACCCGTTGGCGAGGTGATAAATAGTGCAGAGAAAATTCGGGTTGAAGGCGCGGTAATCGGCAACCTGGTAGTCAAATATTTTTTGCGTGGCAACATAATTCTGCGCCACGAACTGAATTTTCGGAATGGGTAAGTTGAACCACTGGTCAGCCCAAACGAGATTGAATCTTTTTGTGGAAGGCACATAGCGGTTTGCCGGCAGCATAAATCCCATGGGAGAAGGAGTGGTGCCGCCCGGAGGCCAGCTTTGAATTTGTGCATCGGCAGAAAACAATATTCCGCTCAGTGCAACGGTCAGAATTTTTTTCATTCTAATTTGATTTATATGACAAGTCAAAGCTAAAACAAAAAAGGAAAACACCTGTTCTCCTTTTTACATTTCATTATTTTTAATCGTTTACATCTTCACAATCTTCTTTGTTACCAGATTATTTTTTTCATCCCTCACCGCAACAAAATAAATTCCCGGGCTTAACATCGAAACATCAATCGAAGCAGAACGCCCCTCTCCTCCAGGAGAGGGGAAGGGGGTGAGGTTTTTTACTCTCGCTCCAACCACATCATAAACATCAATGCTTTCAATTGTGAATTTTGAATTCTGAATTGTGAATTCGTTTGTGACGGGGTTAGGATAAATCAGTGTATGAAAAGAATTTTGATGCTGAGCAGAAATTACTCCTACGTTGATTACATCCGGTCCGCATAACGTGAAATTGCTTCCCGAGAGAAACCGCTGACGTGCAGGATTGTTTTGCCCTGTAACAGGATTTGGAGTTCCGATATTCGGAAAGGGTTCTGTAATGTTCCAGAACGTTGGAGAAGCGTTCAGATAGTATGTAGTGTCATTGAGCACATTTGTTCCGGGCGGCAGAATGGTTCCGTTATCATTGTTCCCATAAGTGAAATGCATGGCTCCGGGAAGAATATATTGTCCATGACCTGAGCCGGTGCCGGTAATATCATTTCCCACAAAATTATTCCTGTCTGTATTGACTGTACCAGGAGAAATCACAATTCCATATAGCTCAACACGGTTACGG
>DATDOJ010000122.1:0-9830 GCA_035293345.1 Bacteroidia bacterium | reverse complement strand
AACAACGTGTCTGTTTATCCGACTGTGTTCAGCGGTGAAACCACCGTTGAATATACTCTGACTGAAAGCGCACCGGTGACACTGAAACTTACTTCTTTGCTTGGTGCTGAAGTGGCAACTGTTTCTTCTCCGACAGCTTTTTTGTCGAGAGGAAATTATTCGGTGAAACTGAATCTTGCCGGCAGCGGGCTTGGCGCAGGAATTTATCTGCTGAAATTTACTGCAGGCGATTACAGCAAAACCATCAAGCTGGTTTATTCGCCTCAGTAACCCTCTGAAAGCTCATCGGCACGCCTGAAAATTTTCAGTCCCGGAATTTGTTCCGTGCCACCAACCTGGAGGACAAATGTTCCTTCAGGTTTTTTATTTTCGGCAGCGGCAATGGTAATGCAGTACAATCCCGCAGGAACCGGGGAAGTGTCTTTTTCCGTTATTCCTGTTCTGAAAAGCGAATTATTTTTTTTCAGTGACGGATGAGCAGGTGCCTCGGCCGAGTTATCATTTCTTCCGAGCAATCGCCACGCGGCTTTGTTTCCTTTGACAAATATTTCTTCCGGGAAATTAATATTCAGCACACGCTCAACGAGAAGCTGCGGGTCGAAATATTTTCCAGCGGCTTTCAAAGAGTCGTGATAATCTTCTGTCTCGTAATCGCCTTTAGCGGCAGAAGCAAATTCAGGCACGGGAGAAATAAGCTGCACACCCAATTCCCTGACCGGCTCCGGCAGCCAGACGTAAACAAAATAAAAAGTGGTATCGCCTCTTGTGTATGACGGAATAGTGTCAGTGGGTAATTTACCAAAGAAATTCTTTTGCAATGGATAGGCTACTCCGCTTTCACCTCCCGCAGCGAACCGGCTCATGGCGAAGCGGTCGAGGCGCTGGGCATTGCCGGCAAGGCAGAAAAGAAAAAGGAAGAACAGAAGAATGATTTTTTTTTTCATCGGATTTTTTGGAGCAGGCGAACTCCAAAGATAAGCCACAGCGAAATGAATATTGCCTGAGAAGATTAAAGCAATCCTTTCCGCGTTAAATACTCCCCAATCTGCACAGCATTCGTAGCAGCCCCCTTGCGAAGGTTGTCTGAAACAATCCAAAGGTTAAGTGAGCGCGGATGTGATTCATCCCTTCGGATTCGCCCAACAAAAGAATTATCGGAGCCGGCTGCTTGCAGAGGAACAGGATACAATCCCTTCTTTGTGTCATCCACAACTTTAACACCGGGTGTTGATGACAAAATATTTTTCACTTCATCCACAGTAAAGTCATTTTCAAATTCTATGTTGACTGATTCGGAGTGCCCGGTAAGAACAGGAACACGGACACAGGTTGCTGTGATAAGCAGTGAATCATCGCGGAGAATTTTTCTTGTTTCATTCACCATTTTCATTTCTTCTTTGGTGTAGCCGTTGTCGAGAAAAACATCCACCTGTGGAATTACGTTGAGGTCAATCGGGTGGGGATAAACTTTTTCCGCAGCAATTCCTTTCCGTTCATTCATGAGCTGGTCAACCGCTTTTTTCCCTGTGCCCGAAACCGCCTGGTAGGTTGAAACAATAATTCTTTTAATGCGGTATTTTTTATGTAGCGGATTCAGCACGAGCACCATTTGAATAGTGGAGCAATTCGGGTTGGCGATAATTTTATCTGACGCTGTCAGCGCATCACCATTAATTTCAGGAACAATTAATTTTTTATCGGGATGCATGCGCCATGCCGAAGAGTTATCAATCACTGTTGTCCCGGCTTCGGCAAATTTTGGCGCCCATTCCAAAGACGTATTCCCACCAGCGCTGAACAAGGCAACATCCGGACGCAGCTCAACCGCCATCATCATACTTTGAACTTTGTACTTTCTGCTTTTAAACTCAACTTCTCTGCCGGCAGAATTTTCCGAAGCAACAGGAATCAGTTCCGTGACCGGAAAATTTCTTTCCTCCAGAATTTTCAGCATCATTCCGCCAACCAATCCGGTGGCGCCTACAACAGCGACTTTCATTTTGAATTATTTATTGCCACGAATTTCACGAATTAATTCCTGAAGAAAAATTAATCTGTACTAATCTGTGCAATCTGTGGCTGTTTTTTTTAGTTTTCCGACTTCAAAAGTATTAAAAGCCCCATGAAGTTTTTCTTTCTGATTTTATTTTTATTCATAACGACAATCTGCTGCGCGCAGGTCAGCGATAATTTTTCTGATGGCGATTTCGCCAACAATCCGTCATGGAGTGGAGACACAATTCAATGGGAAGTTCTAAACGGAATGCTGCATTCAAATGATACGGTTGCCAGCGACATTTTTTACCTGAGCGCACCTTCAGCTACAGCCACCAATGCGCAATGGGAGTTTTGGGACAGCTTGCAGTTCAACACTTCGTCTCTTAACTATATTGATATCTATTTGATTTCCGATTCAGCGAATTTGAAAGCAACATCGTTCAACGGATTTTTTGTACGCATCGGAAATACGCAGGATGATATTTGTTTGTACAAGAGAACAGGAAGCACCACAACAAAAATTATTGACGGAGCGGACGGAATCCTGAACACATCAAATAATGTGTCGCGGATTAAAGTCATCCGCGACACGGCAAACCTGTGGACGCTGGAACGAGACCTGACAGGAACAGGAAATAATTTTGTCATAGAAGGAACAATTACCGACACCAATTTTCAGACAAGCAGTTTTTTCGGAGTGGTTGTCAAACAATCCACCGCAAGTTTTTTCAGGAAGCATTTCTTCGATGACTTTTATGCGGGGCCAACAATTCTGGATACGATTCCACCGGCATTGACCGGGGTTAATGTTATATCATCCACGCAGCTCGATGTTCATTTCAACGAACAGGTTGACAGCAGCACAGCACAAAACATAAATAACTATTCGGTTAACAACGTCATAGGACCTCCCGCCACAGCGCAAAGAGATTTAACCGACTTAACTCTTGCACATCTCACCTTCAGCGCCTCTTTTCAAAACTCCCTCCTCTACACAATCACGGCAAACAACATTTCAGATTTATCCGGAAATATTTTACCTGCAAATTCAACCGCTGACTTTGTTCTGCCCGAAGCCGCACAGCCCAATGATATTATCATCAATGAAATTCTTTACAACCCAAACACAGGCGGAGAAGATTTTGTCGAGCTGTATAACCGTTCGTCCAGAGTCATTAACCTGAATGAACTGAACATTGCAAGCGGTGATTACGACACACAAATCCTCGATGATATAAACATCATTACCACAGAAGATGTTTTTCTTTTCCCGGACGGGTATGCTGTGCTCACTGAATCGCCTGAGGCGGTGATGTCGCAGTATTATTCTCCATCGCCCGCCACATTTGTGCAGGTTGCATCGCTGCCTGCTTACAATATTGACTATGATATTGCAGCTCTTGTTGACGCAGCCCAGGCAGTGATTGACCGGCTTAGTTACAGCGACACATGGCATTTCCCGCTGCTCAACGATTCGAAAGGAGTGTCGCTCGAACGAATCAACCCAAACAAACAAACCCAGGACAGCACCAACTGGCATTCAGCAGCAGAGAGCGCTGGCTTTGCAACACCGGGTTATCGTAATTCACAATACAGTGAAACATCCGGGGACGGAAGCGAGATTTCCATTGCCCCCGAAATTTTTTCTCCCGACAATGACGGGCACAACGATGTGGTGAATATCAATTATCATTTTGATGCCGTTGGGTACACAGCCAACGTAATTATATACGATTCACGCGGAAGGTATGTGAGAAACTTGGTGAAGAATGAACTGCTCGGCACAAGCGGCTCATTCACATGGGATGGTGTAAATGATAAACGCGAGAAGTCAAGCATCGGAATTTACATTGTCTTTGTAGAAGTATTCAGGATTGACGGTACAGTGAAGTCATTCAAGAAAACCTGCGTGCTTGCTTCCCGTTTGTAAAAAATTAATTTTGCAACTGTACGGACGAAAAAATTTTCGCTCTTTCAACTCTAAACTCTAAACTCTAAATTTTTTTCCCATGTCAATCATGAAAGAATTCAAAGCGTTCGCCATGCGCGGCAGCGTGATGGACCTTGCAGTCGGTGTCATCATCGGGGCTGCTTTCGGAAAAATAGTTGCATCTCTCGTGGACAACATCCTCATGCCCATCATCGGCATCCTGATGCAGGGCATACGATTCGATGCGCTGATGATTAAAGTTGGCGAGGCGGAAATCAAATACGGAATGTTCATCGGGGCAATTGCTGACTTCATCATCGTTGCCTTTGTCATTTTCTGGATGGTGAAAGGATTGAACCGCATGAAGAGGAAAGAAGAAGCCGCGCCTTCTGCTCCGCCTGCTCCAACCAAAGACCAGGTGCTGCTCACAGAAATCCGCGACCTGCTCAGGAAGCCGAGGGTTTAGTATTCCATATAATTCAAAACAGTTTCTGCTAATGGTCTTTCATATAGGTTCGAAAGTATTTTCCAAGACATCGTTTTTTTGATTTAAGTCAAATTTATTATACTTTTACAGCAATAAGCCATGAACTTCAAAGAAATTAACTCTACAATTGAAGTCATTAACTCCTATTTAGAACTTATTAAGAGCAATATCAAAGTCATTAGCTTGAAAACCGAAGCTAATAAGTCTGAATCCGAAGTTAATAACATCAAAATCGAACTTAGTAACTGCGATTCCTACGTTGATAAGCTCAAAACGGAAGTTAGTAACTTTAAAATAGAACTTACTAACTTGAAAACTGAAGTTAATAGCTCCGGTAACTCGATAGATATCCGCGATGAACGACTATGGAAACTTCTTTATGCAGAAATGAAGAAGGAGCCCGGAGTGAGGTTTCTTTACATGCGCGTGCCCAATTTTACGTCCGCCATTTTTCTGCTTATCGCCAAACGCGGCATCTGCAATACGCACGAAATAAAGACCAACTTCAAACTGAATCACCCCTCGTATTTGCGCTATATGAAATATATGCGCCAATGGGGATGGGTCGAATATGCACCGAAAAGGAAAAGAGAAATTTTTGTGCTCAGCGAAAAAGGGAAAGAAATTCTGCAACGGATTCTTTCGGCTGAAAAATAATTTTTCAGGTCGCGTTTACTGATTCAGCAATTTCATTTTCATCCTGGAGGAGCATGCACTTGAAGTGTCCTTTGGGACATTTCTCGTAACCGATTTTTGTACATGGGCGGCAGGGGAGAATCAGGATTTGAGATTTGGGATTTGGAATTTGAGCGTCTCCGTAGTAAGGAGCCATGCCGAATTCCGGAACCGTATTTCCCCACACAGAAATAATTTCTTTTTTGAAAGCAGCGGCAATATGCATCAGCCCCGTGTCGTGAGTAATTACTTTTTTTGAATGCCTGATGATGGCAGCGGATTGGTTAAGAGAGAATTTTCCGCAAAGGTTCTGAGTTTGAAGTTTGAAGTTTGAAGTTAAGCCGCGAATAATTTCTTCTCCTTTTTCAATATCTTCTTTTCCTCCGAGCAACACGATGGGCAAAGAAATTTTTTGGCAGACGGAAATAATTTTTTCTGCGGGCAGTTGTTTGGTGTAATGCTTTGCACCGATAACGAATGCAAAGAATCCGTTGCGGAAATTTTCAGGAAGAGATGAAATTATTTTTTCATCATCAGTGGAAATAAAATAATCCAAACCCTTCCCGTCATTCTTAACTCCGAATGATTCAACTGTTTTCATATAGCGGTCAACAATGCTTACGTTTGGTAGCCGGTTGATTTTGAAATTCACCAGCAGCCACTTTTCAAAGTTCAGTTTGTTGAACGAAAAACTTTTTACCCTGAGCCGCTGCTTGATGATGAACGTGCGCTGGTTGTGATGAAGGTCAATAATGTAATCGTATTTTTCTTTTTTCAGTTTGGAAATAAGAGACGACAAATCATCTTCAAGAAAATATTTTTTGTCTATGTATGGGTTATGTTCAAGCACTTCAGAAAAATTTCTTTTCAGCGCAAAGTGAACGTCAGCATCTTTCACCTGTTGTTTCAGGCAGCGGATGACAGGGGTAGTGAGAACAATATCCCCGATGGAAGAAAAACGAATGATTAAAAACTTAGGCATAACTCAGGCAAATTACGTTATTTTGTCTCAATGATTTTAACCGATACACACACTCATCTTTATCTCCCTGAGTTTGATTCTGACCGGGACGCTTTGATGGCTGAGGCGAAGACCTCAGGCATAGAACGGTTTTTCCTGCCGAATATTGACAGCACTTCTTTTAATGTCATGCATGCGCTGGAGAAAAAATATCCTGAGAATTGTTTTGCGATGATGGGGTTGCATCCATGCTCTGTAAAAGAAAACTGGAAAGAGGAATTAGAATTGGTTGAAAAGAAACTCAGCGAAAGAAAATATTTCGGAGTAGGCGAAATCGGAATTGATTTATACTGGGACAAAACATTTATCAAGGAACAGGAAGAAGTTTTCAAAAGGCAGATTGAATTGGCTAATCAATATAAACTTCCTGTCAGCATTCATTCCCGCGATTCGTTTGAAGAAATTTATTCCATACTTCTTGTAACAAAAAAAGAGCAGCCATGCGGAGCGTTCCACTGCTTCACCGGAAACGCTGACCAGGCGAAGCGCGCCATTGCTTTAGGGTTTCATCTTGGCATCGGGGGAGTGGTGACGTTTAAAAATTCAGGGCTGGATAAAACAATTTCAGAAATTGATTTGAAATACCTCGTGCTTGAAACCGATTCGCCCTATCTTGCTGCCGCTCCGCACAGAGGCAAAAGAAATATTCCCGCTTACCTTAAACTTGTGGCGGAAAAAATTGCTGCCATAAAAAACTGTTCGGTGGAAGAAGTTGCGGCTGTAACAACAGAAAATTCAAAAACCATTTTCTCAATATGAAAAACAAGGAAAAAATATCTCCCGCAGATTGCGCTGAGTTGCGCAGAAAAAAATCTGCGGACATCAGCGTTATCTGCGGGAAACACTTACTGAACCAAACGCTTCGAAGGTTTTTATTTGTTACACTGATTATTCCCACATCATTCTTTGCCTCTTTCGCTGATGAAGGCATGTGGCTGCCGCTGCTCATCAACAAGAACATTGCCGACATGCAGGCAAAGGGATGCAAACTTTCGGCAGAAGATATTTACAGCGCAAACCACACTTCGCTGAAAGACGCTATCGTTCAGTTTGGCGGTGGATGCACAGGAGAAATAATTTCTTCACAGGGGCTTGTGCTCACGAATCACCATTGTGGTTACGGAGCAATCCAGCGGCTGAGCAGCGTTGAAAAAGATTACCTGATGCATGGGTATGCCGCAATGAATAAAGAGCAAGAACTTCCATCGACCGGACTAACAGTGACTTTTGTAATCCGCATTGAAGATGTGACTAATCGTATTCTTGATTCGCTAACTTCAGAGATGACCGAAGCGCAACGCAACAAAAAAATTGCGGGGGTTTCAACAGCGATGGAAAAGGAAGCAACAAAAGACACACACTACGATGCAAAGGTCCGTTCATTTTATTATGGCAATGAGTTTTATCTTTTTGTGACGGAAACATTCAAAGACATCCGGCTGGTGGTAGCGCCTCCATCTTCCATCGGAAACTATGGAGGCGAAACCGACAACTGGATTTGGCCCCGACACACGTGTGATTTTTCTCTCTTCAGAATTTATGCCAACAAAGACAACAAGCCCGCAGAATATTCTACGGACAATGTACCATTCACGCCACGAAAATATTTCCCTGTTTCACTGAAAGGAATAAATGAAAATGATTTTGCAATGGTGTATGGTTTTCCGGGAAGGACAACAGAATACATTCCTGCGTCAGCCGTAGATATGATTGTCAACACCACCGATCCTGCGCGCGTTGCCATCCGCGAGAGGCGGTTGAAAATTATGGACGAGGGAATTCACATCAGCGACACCGTGCGGCTGAAATATTCTTCAAAGTACAAAGGCATTGCCAACGCATACAAAAAATGGCAGGGCGAAATGCTCGGCATAAAAGCATTCGAAGGAATGAAAAAGAAAAATGATTTTGAAAAGCAATTCCTGACATGGGTGAATGAAAGCAATGAACGGAAGAAAAAATACGGCAGCACGCTTCGGCAGCTCGATTCGTTATATTCACTTCTGCGCCCGCTCGGAAAGTTTTCTGATTATACCAATGAAGCCGCTTTCGGAATTGAGATTTTGAATCTCGCCAATTCATTCAGCGACTTAGTCGCGCTTGGAAAAAGTGACACAGTAAAACAAGAAACATTGAAAACAGCAGCAGAGAAAATGAAAAAGAATATTGATGGATTTTTCAAGGACTATGACGAGCGCGTGGACAGGGAAATGTTAGCTGAACTTCTTTCAATCTACCGCGACAGTTTGAAACAGGAACAGCTTCCTGAATATTTCTCAGCCATGAACCGGAAATTCAAGAGCGACATGTACCGCTTTGCTGAATTTGTTTTTGCTAAATCATTTTTCGGTTCCAAAGAAAAAATTTCAGCGTTGCTTAATAACTTCAGTAAGCCATCAGCTAAGAAAATTGAAAAGGATATTGCCTATCTTCTTGCCCGCGGCATAAGCGAAAATTATAGCGAGCATACGACATCGCTTCAGCAGATAAATTCAAATGTTGCCATTCTCATGCGCAGCTACATGGCTGCTCAAAGGGAGATGATGACAAACAAAAATTTTTATCCCGATGCAAATTCAACAATGCGCATTGCGTATGGAAATGTTAAAGGATACAAACCCAATGACGGAGCGGCATATTTATTCAGCACAACATCAGAAGGCATCAGGGAAAAATCGCGATTGCCAAACGAAGAATTCTTTGCTCCGGAAAAATTGTTCACGCTGTTTGAGAAAAAAGATTTCGGAGAGTATGGCGGGAACAATACGCTTCCTGTTTGCTTTCTCACCACAAGCCACACCACAGGAGGCAACAGCGGAAGCCCCGTCATCAATGCAACCGGAGAATTAATAGGGACAAACTTCGACCGCGTGTGGGAAGGCACGATGAGCGACATTATGTATTCGCCTGACCGCTGCCGCAACATTGCCGTGGACATACGCTACACTTTGTTCATCATTGATAAATTTTCGGGAGCCGGATATTTGCTTGGCGAGATGAATGTGGTGAAATAAAAAACGCCTTGCCGATATGGAATCAGCAAGGCGCATTAAATCAAAATTGCAATTAAGCCGCAGGTTTATTTCCCATTCCCATCACCGCTGCTATAACAGCGCCACCAATAGCTGAGACGACAGTGCCGACCAGCACATCAATGCAAACCATGTTCAGATTGGAATACATAGTGCTCATAGAATAAAAGAGCATGTCATAACATATCCCAATCAGTAAGCCAAAAATAGCCGCGGCTTTTGCTCCTCCTGCAGCAGTGTTAATGTTACTCCAATTGAAAATAATGGCAAGCAGGAAACCCCACGCGAGATTGCTCATAATCATCGCCCACCAGACCCATTCTTCTTCAGGTCTCATGATGCATTGATTTGTGTTTGCAGCCATGTAATCCTTGAGCAGCATGCCATAAACAAGTCCGCCAAGAATGAGGAATGCCACACCTCCGGCAAGTCCTCCGGTTAAAATTTTTTTTGTGTTCATGCGAATGGTTTTTAAAGGTTATGAACTTCAATACTGCATAGAAAAAACAAGGTTACCCGGAAAGATATTATTTTATCAACCGGCAGCAGTTCATCTGCTGTTATTTGAATAAAATGTAATTTTGAACAGATAAATTATTCCTATGAACACATCATCGAGAGGAAAATTCTTGCAGCAAGCCGCCCTTATTACCGCAGGTGGCATGGCGGCATCACTCTCATCGGCAG
>DATDOJ010000121.1:0-5818 GCA_035293345.1 Bacteroidia bacterium | reverse complement strand
AGGACTGGTACATTAAATACGGATTGCAAACAGTGAAAGGCGTAAGTGAAGTTGCATCGTTCGGAGGATTTCAGAAGCAATATCAAATCAATATTGATCCGCATAAATTAAATTACTACAACATTTCGCTGATGGATGTTCTGCGTGCTGTTAAGTCGAACAACAATGATGTTGGCGGAAGAAAATTCGAGATGAGCGATATGGCGTATGTCGTGCGCGGACTTGGTTATATAAAATCGAAAGAGGAGATTGAAAATATTCCTGTCGGTAAAGACAGTACCACGCCAATCACCATCGGTATGGTTTCTTCTTCCATTCAGATGGGCGGTGATTTACGTCTCGGAATTTTTGATGAGAACGGTGAAGGTGAAGTGGTAGGAGGAATCATTGTGATGCGCTACGGGGAAAATGCAGATGAAGTCATTCAGAAAGTGAAAGTGAAACTGAAGGACATTGAAAAAGGTTTGTCCGAAGGAATAAAATTCAAAACCGCTTACGACCGCAGCGAACTCATCGAGGCGAGTATCTCATCGGTGAAGAGAACCATCATTGAAGAAATGATTGTGGTGTCCCTCATCGTGTTGATTTTTCTTTTTCACTGGCGAAGCGCGTTTGTCATCATCATCCAGATACCGGTTTCCATTGCGGCAAGTTTCATATTACTCGAAGCCTTCGGAATTTCTTCCAACATCATGTCCATCACCGGAATCGCATTGGCAATCGGAGTAGTGGTTGACGATGGAATCATGATGGTTGAAAATGCTTACAGACACATGGCAGAACGGCAGCAACATGAATGACGATAAAAAAATAGGAGAAGAAAAACGCCTCAGCATCATCGAGCAGGCGTGCCAGCAGATTGGCAAGGGAGCGTTTTATTCCACCATTATTATTGTTGCATCTTTTCTTCCGGTGTTCATGCTCACTGGGCAGGAGGGAAAATTATTTTCCCCGCTGGCATGGACAAAAACATTTATTCTTCTCATTGATGCTTTCATCGCAGTCACGCTTGTTCCGGTTCTCGCTTCCTATTTTTTGAATGGAAAAAATTTCAGACCGGAAACAAAAAATCCAGTGAACAATGTACTCCAGAAAATTTATTCACCGGCAATCCGGTGGTGTTTGAAAAATAGGAAAACCACTTTAGGTATTAACATCATTGCGCTGCTCATCAGCATTCCGATGATGATGCGGATGGGAACGGAGTTCATGCCGCCACTCGATGAAGGAAGCATTTTATTTATGCCTGTCACACTGCCTGATGTTTCAAACTCAGAGGTGAAAAGAATATTACAGGTTCAGGACAAACTCATTAAAACACTTCCCGAAGTTTCCTACGTACTCGGAAAAGCCGGACGCGCAAGCACTGCTACGGACAATTCTCCCATCAGCATGATTGAAACCATCATCCTGCTGAAACCAAAAAATGAATGGCGCGAAGGAATCACTACAGAGGACATCGTGAACCAGTTGAATGCAAAACTCCAGATTCCCGGAACGGTGAACGGATGGACCCAGCCCATCATCAACCGCATCAACATGCTCTCTACAGGAATCCGCACCGATGTGGGAGTGAAAATTTTCGGTGACAATCTCGACTCGATAAATTTTGTTGCACAGAAAGTGAAGAATGCGCTGACTGGTTTAAACGGAGTAAAAGATTTATATGCCGAGCCGATCCTCGGAGGAAAATATATTGACGTTGAAATCAGGAAAGATGAGATTGGAAGATACGGACTGAGTGTTGATGATGTGAACATGGTTGTCGCTTCTTCTCTCGGTGGAATGCAACTGACCACAACGGTAGAGGGACGGCAGCGCTTCAGTGTGAACGCACGGCTTGCACAGAACTATAGAAGTTCTATTGACGAAATCAAGCGTACGATTATTCAGACAATGGATTACGGACCGATTCCTCTTTCATCAGTTGCTGATGTGAAAATAGCTGAAGGTCCACCCATGATTCAGTCGGAAAATTCCTTACTGCGCGGAACGGTTTTATTCAATGTGCGCGGCAGGGATTTGGGAAGCACCGTTGAAGAAGCGAAGAAAAAAATTGAAGACACTATAACCAAACTTCCCAAAGGATATTACCTCGACTGGAGCGGGCAATGGGAAAACCAGATTCGGGCATCCAACACGCTGAAGATAATTGTTCCGATCGTGCTGATAATAATTTTTATCGTGCTTTATATGGTTTACAAATCGGTTCGCGAAGCATTCTTCAGTTTAATCACTGTTCCGTTTGCACTAGTGGGAGGAATTTACATCGTGTATTTCTGGAATGTGAATTTATCCGTTGCTGTTGCAGTCGGGTTCATCGCACTCTTCGGTATCGCAGTACAAACCGGAATTTTCATGGTGATTTATCTGCACGAAGCAATGCATGATCTGGTTCGCCTGAAAGGAAATTCACGGCAGGCAATTTCCAACGATGACTTGCATGAGTACATACATCGCGGGGCTGCTCAGCGGCTGCGCCCGAAAATTATGACCGTGGCTGTCATGCTCCTGGGACTCGTTCCGGTGCTGTGGTCGGGCGGAGTGGGAAGCGATGTGATGGTTCCGATTGTACTTCCGATGATTGGAGGCGTACTGACTTCTTCTATTCATGTGCTGCTTACCACTCCTGTTGTTTTTGAGATGGTGAAACGATATGAGCTGAACAAATTCGGAAAAATGGATATGGTCGAATCAGCTATTAAACATTAATGCTTTATGAGAAAAAATAAATTCACGAGAGAGCGGAGTAACCAACATATATTGTTTGCAGCAGCAATGCTGATTGCTTTAGCGTTTTCATTCAGTGGATTGAATTCTCGTGCTCAACAACCGAAACAATGGTTCGCGCCAAAGGAGACAGAAGCGTTGAAAAATCCGTTGGCAGGAAAAGCTGCAGCGACAGCGAAAGGAAAAATAAATTTTGAAAAAACATGTATGCCGTGTCATGGTACCAAAGGAAAAGGAGACGGACTTGCCGGAATAAATCTGAAACCGCGTCCGCAGGATTTAATGTCCGCTGCCGTGCAGGGACAAAGCGATGGAGCAATCTTCTGGAAAATCAATGAAGGCAGGGCACCCATGGCGTCTTATAAAACAACATTTACATCCGAGCAGATTTGGCAATTGGTAAATTATTTAAGAAAATTAAAAACAGAAGCTAAATGAAAACAATTCGCGTGTTAACAACGCTCATTATATTCTCTGCTGGAAATATTCTTGCGCAGGATACACTTCAAACTGCTCTGGCACAGAATCGGGATTCTTCAAAATCGTTCCTCAGAAACTTCTTCATAACGGGTAACGGGTATGTTAACCTAGAAAAAACAAACGAGGAAGAAAGTCCGGTGGTGCACGGAGCGGTTTATCCGATTCTGCTCTGGCAAATTTCTGACAAGCTGTTTTTTGAGAGCTCTGAAGAAATTGCGCTGGAAGATGATGAAGTGAAAGCAAGCGTTGAGTTTGCAACGCTGCATTATGAATTGAATAAATACATCACCATTGGAGCCGGAAAATTTTTAACTCCGTCAGGAACATTCCGCGAGCGGCTGCATCCCGGGTGGATAAATAAATTTCCGGAAGCGCCTCTGGGATTCAGTCATGAAGGCGGAACAGCAGGTTCCATGTCTGAAATCGGTTTGGAAGCAAGAGGAGGTGCCCCACTTGGAAGTTCGAAAATAAATTATGCGTTTTATGTTTCCAATGGTCCCACGATATCAACAGATTCAAATGAAACTCCGATGCCGGGCATGTTGGAGAACGGAGAACTTAAAGACAACAACAATAACAAAGCGGTGGGAGGACGTATCGGATTTTTGCCTTTCGCGAATTCCTCGCTCGAGATAGGAATTGCAAAACAGTTCGCCAAAGTCGGTGACAGGAATGACTCGCTCTACAAAGACGCCATAGCGGCAACGTATGCATTCGATTTGAGTTATGTGGCAAATGTCCCTTCACTTAAAAGCATGATTGATATCAAAGGTGAATTCAATTATGCAATGGTTGACCAGAGCGGCAAAAGTAGTTCTGTTGACATGGACTCGATGAGCAATCTCTCTGCGATGACAAATGTTACCAGGGCATATTACATACAGTTTGCAATTCGCCCTGCAATGTTTCAGAAAAAAATAATACAGAATCTGGAACTAGCAGCAAGGTATTCAGTGTTCGACATGTCGGAGGAAGGAATGGATGGAATCAATAATGCTCAGTTTTCTGTCGGGTTGAATTACTGGCTTAGCTGGCGAAGCGTCATCAAGTTTGCATACATGGCAGTAAAAGAGGATGACCAAAGCGAATCTTTTTTTTTACTGCAGCTCGCATTAGCTCATCCTAAAATAAAATTCAAAAGAAAGAATAAGGAATGAAAACATTAGCAGTAATTTTTTGTACAGGACTGGCTGCAGCAGCAATTACACTGTTGAGCGGCTGCGCTGCGTCCAACGTGGTGAGGGACAAAACCGGTGTGCAGTTGTGGGGAGAGAATTGCAACCGGTGTCACAATATTCCTTCGCCTGTTGATTTCAGTGATGCGCAGTGGAAAAATATCGGGACACACATGAAAGTGCGCGCGAATCTTACCAGGAATGAAATTGACAAGATAATAGATTTCATGCAGTCGTCAAATTAATTCTGTGCAGCGGGATGAAAACAAAAGCAATGCAGCGTAAACCGGAACGACAAAAAGAAATGCAGGCAGTAATTCTGTTCAGCATGCTTTTTCTTTTTTCATCAACCGGAATTTTCGCGCAAGTGCTTTCACTTGATTCCGTGCTTGTGCGCATCGAAAATAATAATCCCGCTCTGCTTTCCTTCGAAAAGAAAACCGCTGCTGCCGATGCCATGGCTGAAGGAGCAAGAGCGCTGCCTCCGCCCAAAGCAGGAGTGATGCTCGATGAGAATCCCTACGATTTCGGTTTCGGTTCCAGGATGGTTGAGTTCTCTGTATCGCAAAAATTTCCGAGTGCAAATTCATTGAACGCAAAAGAAGATTATCTGAAATCACTGTCTGACATTGAACTGAAAGAAAGTGAGAAAATAAAAAACCAACTCTTCGCCCAAGCGAAAGCAAGATACTTCTCGCGCTATGTTACCGAGAGAAAAATTAAAACACTGAATGACAACATCGGGCTGATGCAAAACATGATTGAAATTTCTCAGAAACAAATGGCAACAGGAATGGGCGACCTCGCTTCAATATATAAAATGAAAGCGAGATTAGCTGATACGGAAATCATGCTTATCGTGGAAGAGAACATGGTGAAAGCGTTTACCGTGGAAATGAATTACCTGATGGGTGCCGATTTAAACCAGACATTTTCCCTTGATACAAATAACCTCGTGAAGGATTACAGGAACGAAAACATTCTTGCTGCAAGAGAAATTCTTGAATCGAACCGGAGCGATATTCAGAAAATGAACAGCGAAATTAATTCGATGAAACTGAACCGGGCAATGATTGCGACTATGTCGAAGCCGGAGTTTGAATTTACTGCAAAACATTTTTTACGCACCGGCAACGAAGCATTTTATGCACTCGAAGCCATGGTGATGATTCCGATTGCACCGTGGAGCGCCAAAGGATATAAGAGCGAAGTGAAAGCGATGGGGCTGAAAGTTGAAGCCATGGAGCAAGACAGGCAGGCGATGCTTAACATGGCGAGCAGCATGGTAAACATGCTCTACCTTGAATTAATGAGCAAGTATTCCGAAGTGGAAAAGTACCGCGAGAAAGTTATTCCCGCGTACCAAAAAAGTTTTGAAACGAATCTTCTCGCTTATTCTCAGAATACGGGTGAAATGATGCAGGTGATACTCG
>DATDOJ010000120.1:0-3181 GCA_035293345.1 Bacteroidia bacterium | reverse complement strand
CAACAAGTGGGAGTACAGCAACTTTTATAGGCGCAAGAAAAGCCGGAATGTTTAATACGGTACGCTCGGGACCATCAGAAAGAGGCTCTTCTTTATAGGCATGTGAGAGGACAGCAAGAAACATTCTGTCCAACCCGATGGATGTTTCCACAACATAAGGAACATAGCTCTGGTTTTCATCCGTGTCGAAGTACTGAAGTTTTTTGCCTGAGAACTTCTCGTGATTTTTCAAATCAAAATCTGTTCGCGAGTGAATTCCCTCCAGTTCCTTGAAGCCAAACGGAAATTCAAATTCAATATCGCAGGCGGCATTGGCGTAATGGGCAAGCTTCAGGTGGTCATGGAAGCGGTATTTGCTTTCAGGAAAACCGAAAGAGTGATGCCATTTCATCCGCGTTTCTTTCCAGCGGCTGTACCATTCCATTTCCGTTCCGGGTTTCACGAAGTATTGCATTTCCATCTGCTCGAACTCGCGCATGCGGAAGATGAACTGCCGCGCCACAATTTCATTGCGGAACGCTTTACCCGTCTGCGCTATGCCGAAAGGAATTTTCATCCGCCCTGTCTTCTGCACGTTGAGGAAGTTCACGAAGATTCCCTGGGCGGTTTCGGGTCTTAAATACATATTATCAGGACCCTCTGCTAAAGCACCAAACTGTGTTGTAAACATAAGATTGAATTGGCGGACATCTGTCCAGTTGCGTGTACCACTGACAGAGCAGACAATTTCGCAGTCATCAATAATTTGTTTCAGATCTTGTAACCCTTTTTGCTTTTCATCCTGGAGTTCACTGCTTGCTTTCTCCAATGCGGTTTTGAAACGGAGATTTATATCTTCAATCTTTTTCTGATTTTCCAGCACGCGCGCGTTAGTGGTACGAAACATCTGCTCATCAAAATTCTCAAACCGCTTTGCCGCCTTTTCCACTTCCTTGTTAATCTTCGCTTCAATCTTGGCAACGTGTTCTTCAATGAGCACATCAGCACGGTAGCGTTTCTTGGAATCCTTGTTGTCAATGAGCGGGTCGTTGAATGCATCCACATGCCCCGATGCTTTCCAAACGGTTGGGTGCATGAAGATGGCGGCATCAATGCCCGTGATGTTTTCGTGGAGCTGTACCATGGACTTCCACCAATATTCGCGGATGTTGTTCTTGAGCAGCGAGCCGTTCTGCCCGTAATCGTACACAGCACTTAGCCCGTCATAAATTTCTGACGACTGGAAAATGAACCCGTACTCTTTGGCGTGGGAGATGATGTTTTTGAAAAGGTCTTCGGTGGTGTTGCTCATGGGGCAAAGCTAAGTGAATTTGAAAATGTGACGATTTGAAAATTTGAAAATAAAAAAAATCAGAGAACAGACTTTTGTAACTCTCATTTTTAAAAAAGTCAGTCAACTGCCTGATGACATGATGTTAGAAAAAAAAATCAACATCAATAACAAAAGCTTCCTAAGCACTGATATGCTTCACCAGAGTACGCTTGGCAAGCGGAAGAAAAGTTTCTTCAAGCGGCAGCAGCATATCAGTTTCTATGGCGTAGGTGGCGGGGTTAGGAAATGCGCTGCGCTCATTCAGCAGTTCCGACTTTATGGATTCATACGTATTGGAAATACTTTTTTCATACGTGGAAATAAATTTTGTGTGGATGGCACGGTATTTCTCATTAGCATTTTCAAAAATGCTCATCTCATATTCAAACACCTTGGTGTCGCTTCGACTGCCATCACGGAGAAGAAGATAACCTGCATCGGTTTGCAGAGGAACAATTCCCACCGGGAAAAATTTCAGATGCTCTTCAATCATATCATAAATTTTTTTGCCGATTCGCAGATGCTGTTCCATCTGCGGTATTGAAAATTCAATGATGGATGCAATTTCCTGCATGAGCTCATCATCCCGAATAATTTTTTCGTAAACGATTTTGAAATTTTCCATGTCGGCTGATTTCATTGCGCCCGGAAAACTTTCGTACAGATTATTTTTTCCTTCACGCAGTTCAAGCAACCCGCGGTAGTGCCCGATGAGGTCGGATAAATGAGGATACAAACGGTGCTCTTTAAAATTCTCATTCACTGTTTGCAAATA
Organism: Bacteroidia bacterium; assembly: GCA_035293345.1. Taxonomy (GTDB): domain Bacteria; phylum Bacteroidota; class Bacteroidia; order AKYH767-A; family 2013-40CM-41-45; genus 2013-40CM-41-45. The sequence goes on along the minus strand of DATDOJ010000120.1, from coordinate 1,094 downwards.
AGCGAGCAGCAGGTAACGTTTGTATTCAAAGTCAATATGCTTTTCGGTGAGCCATGTTTTGCTGAGCGATTCCATAGAGTTTGTTTTGATAATTAATAACGAAAATTATGCCGCATTGTTACTGCTAAAATATAAACCTGAATGAAAACTAATAACAAAGTGTTATTGAAATCTTACAGGCATGGTTTGAAATAGCTGCCGGTTCATAGCATAGTATTGCTGAAAATTATCTACAATGAAAAATATTTTCTCAAAGTATTACATGATTCCATTGCTTGCAGCATTATTAATTTCATCCTGCGTTCCTTCACGGCAGTATGATGAACTCCAGGCAAAAGAAAAACAGTGCCGCGATGAAGTGGACAGCGTGCGTTCGGAAAACAGAAATCTGCATTCTGCCAACGCTGACCTCAGCGCACAAAATGAACAGTTAAATAAAGACAGGCAATCGCTCGTCACCGATACAACGCAGATGGGCACAGCCATGAGCCGTCTCAACGGGTTGTATGGTGAACTTAACAAATCCTACGACCGTCTCATCGCCAACCAGGATAAAATGCTTGCCGGAAGCAATGCTGAAACAAAAAAACTCATAGCACAACTGCAGACAACACAGGAAGAACTTCAGAAAAAAGAAGATGCCCTGAATGAAAAACAAAGATACTTCGATGAACTGAACGGTAAACTGCTCGATAGGGAAAATAAAATAAATGAATTGCAAACAGTGTTGAACAAAAAGGATTCGGCAGTTACTGCGTTGAAAAATTCGGTTAACAATGCGCTACTCGGATTTAAAGATAACGGACTTACAGTTTCAGTTAAGAACGGAAAAGTTTATGTCTCGCTTGAAGAACGCTTGCTGTTCCAGTCGGGCAGCACTGTGGTTGACAAAAAAGGAGAGGAAGCGCTGAAGCAGCTTGCAAAAGTTTTAGAAAAAAATCCTGACATCAACGTGCTTATCGAAGGTCACACCGACAATGTGCCTATTGCCAGCGGCCCCATCAAAGATAACTGGGATTTGAGCGTGATGCGTGCAACTTCGGTTGTGAAAATTATGACAAGCAATCCGAAAGTGGATGCTGCTCGGCTCACCG
>DATDOJ010000119.1:0-7200 GCA_035293345.1 Bacteroidia bacterium | reverse complement strand
GGCGTTACCGCAGCCGCTCGCTGCAGTTGCTGGTGGCTACGGATGTGGCAGCCCGCGGAATTGATGTGAACGATGTGACGCACGTCATCCATTATCATCTTCCGGACGAGGGAGAAAATTATTTGCACCGAAGCGGACGAACGGCACGGGCGGGGAAGTCGGGGATTTCGTTGTCACTTGTGAACGTGAGGGAGATGGATAAAATCCGTCAGTTGGAAAGAAAGCTGAATAAGAAATTTCATTTGACAAAAATTCCTGGCGCGGTTGAAATATGCGAGCAGCAGTTGATGCAGCTCATGAAAAAAATTCACAACGTTAATGTGGATACGAAAGGAATTGCAAAATATCTTCCGCAGATTTATGAGGAGCTGAAAGATTTGGATAAAGAAGAACTGATTACGCGGATGGTTAGCATTGAGTTCAACCGCTTTCTGGAATACTACCGCAGCGCTCCGGATTTGAATGTTGACATCGCTCACCAGGGCAGAAGCGGAAGCGGTGGCGGAGAAAGTTACCGCTCCAATGCTCCGCGCATGTTCATCAACCTCGGTTCGGTGGACGGCTTTGACCGGGACAGCATGCAGCGCTACATCGTTGAGACAAGCAAGGTGGAAAAATCCGCCATCGGCAAGATTGATTTGAAAGGCGTTTATTCATTCATAGAAATTGAACAAAATGTTTTCGACAAAGTGCTGGCAGCATTTCAGGGCGAAGCATACAACGGAAGAAAAATAAGGGTGGACAGCAGCGGTGAGCGCAGGACGAAAAGAGATTTTAAAAGTTTTGACAGTCGTGGTGGTGGTGGCTACAAGAAAAAAGAAAAGTCCGCCTATGGACGTCCTCCAAAGGACGGACCCGACAAGGCGAGGACTCGCAATGGCGAGCGAGGAGGATGGAGTGATGGAGGCAGTGAAGGAAAAAAGAAGAGGAAATATACAAAGTGGTAACCCAACGCCCACCCCTTGCCCCTAAAGGGGAAATTCAACGCAACGTTCGAGAAATACATAATCATCCGAAACAAAAAGAGTACTTTTACGAATAACTAATTAAGAAAATGATTAAAAAAATGACATCACTGAAATTCAACGGCAACCAATCTGCATTCTATGCTGACCTGAAAGCAAAAGTGAACCAGTATTTCGAAAGCAAGAGAAAGAAACCGTTTGGTGACTATCGTCTGCACGTCAAAGCGGGAATTTTATTCCTGGCTTTCTTTGCTTCATACATTACGCTTGTATTTCTTGCTGCCCCGGTTTGGCTCAGCGTTTTCATTTGCATTGTGTTCGGACTTGCAACGGCAGGCATCGGTTTCAACGTGATGCATGACGGAAGTCACGGAAGCTTCTCAAAAAATAAAACGGTTAACCGCATGGCAGCGCTCACGCTGAACTTCCTGGGTGCAAGCGCATATTTCTGGAACATCAAGCATGTAGTGATACATCATACATTCACAAACATTGACGGACATGATGATGACATCCATAACGAACCGTTTCTCCGTATGGCTGATACGCAAAAAAAAATGTGGATACACCGCTTCCAGCATTGGCACTGGGTGGTGATGTATGGCATCACGTATTTCGCATGGGTTTTCTATCTCGACTTCAAAAAATATTTCGGCAGAAAAATAGGAGCGAAAGAAAATATTGAACTGGACTTTAAGAATCACTTTGGATTCTGGCTTACGAAACTCTCGTACGTTTTTCTCTTTATTGTTTTGCCGCTTATGTTTGTTCCGCTGTCGCATTTTTTAATAGGGTACGCGATTTTCGCATTCACGACCGGATTGGTTACGAGCGTTGTCTTCCAGCTTGCACATGCTGTTGAAGAAACGGAGTTCATGTCGGTGAAAGCAGACCAGGAAGTAATGGAGAACGATTGGGCGATACATCAGGTCAAGACCACAGCTAACTTCGCAACGCGCAGTTGGTTGGTTACTTTTTTTGCAGGCGGATTAAATTTTCAAATCGAGCATCATCTCTTCCCGAAAGTATCACACGTGTATTATCCGGAGATAAGTAAAATCGTTCGCAGAGTTTGTGCTGAGTATGGAGTTGCTTACTACGAGCAGCCGACACTCGTGCATGCGATTGCTTCGCATGTGAGGTTTTTGAAAAGGATGGGGAGGTAATTTTTTCGTCCGGTATTTACTGACAACTTATTTAAAAGCCGTCCCGAATATTATTGGGGTGGCCTTTTTCCATTAAACTTCGTTCGCTTTGAGGAAACTATTTTGTTGAAAGGAATTGTAGTAGTTTTACCTTTGTGAACGACAGAAACAAATAAGAATGTTACTTTCACTGCAAACTTCCAAATAATTTTTCCTATGAAAACACTTTCCAAATTGGCCAACGGACGAGTCCCGTCCATCTGGGTACTCATCATCGCAATGGCAATTGAATTTATTGCCAACTGCTTACTGCCCACTGCCAATTGTTTCTCACAAACCATTGCAGCAAGCGAGAATCATTCTCTTGCCGTGTGCAACGATAACACCGTAATGTCCTGGGGACTCAATGCCAATGGGCAGCTTGGAAACGGAACTTTAACTAACAGCAATGTTCCCGTACAGGTAAGTGCGCTTTCAGGTGTGATTGCTATTGCAGCAGGTACGAGTCATTCTCTTGCCCTGAAGAATGACGGTACGGTCTGGGCTTGGGGAATCAATTCCCTTGGTATGCTTGGAAACGGAAACAATACCGATAGCAATGTTCCCGTTCAGGTGAGCGGGCTTTCAGGAGTGATTGCCATTGCAACGGGAAGATTTCATTCTCTTGCAGTGAAAAATGACGGCACCGTTTGGGTATGGGGCTCCAATATCAGTGGTGAACTTGGAGATGGAACAACTACTAACAGCAATGTCCCCTTGCAGGTAAGCGGGTTATCAGGAGCGATTGCAGTATCAGGAGGATTTTATTATTCCCTTGCCCTGATAAATGACGGCTCGGTTTGGGCATGGGGAGGAAATAGTCAAGGTCAGTTTGGAAATGGAACCACAGTCAGCAGCAATACTCCCTTGCTTATAAGTTCTCTCGCAGGCATCACCGCCATTTCAGGAGGATTTGACTTTTCTCTTTTCCTGAAAAATGACAGCACGGTTTGGGCTTGCGGATGGAATGGCTCCGGTCAGCTTGGAAACGGAACCACCACCAACAGTACTGTTCCCGTGCAGGTCAGCGGACTTTCAGGCGTGCTCGCCATTGCAGACGGAAATTATCATTCCATTGCTCTGAAACAAGACGGTACGGCTTGGACATGGGGAGAAAATTTCACAGGTCAGCTTGGAAACGGGACCACAACAGACAGCAGCGTTCCGGTGCAAATGAATTCTCTCACAGGTATCACAGCCATTGCAGGAGGAAACAGGCATTCCATCACCCTGAAAAACAACGGTACCGTCTGGGGCTGCGGAGAAAATTTCTATGGTCAGCTTGGAACCGGAAACAATACCAACAGCAACATTGCCTTGCAGACAACGGGGCTGTGCCAGGTGCTTGAAGTAAATGATGTTTCGACTCCGCTCAGCATGGAGGTTTCTGTTTATCCGAATCCATTCAGCGATATTTTTTCAATCACTATTCAAAAGCAAAATATGAGGCAGGCAACTTTTACTATCAAGAATATTTTAGGAGAAATCATTTTAAGTCAACAGGAAAATAATATTTCAAGCGCTTACACAAAAATGTTAGACCTCCGCAATTTTTCGCACGGAGTTTACCTTCTTGATGTTGTTGTGGACGGGGAAAGAACGGTGAAGACGATTGTGAAGCAGTAAATTCGTTCTATAAAAATTTTGTTTCCTCCCGATGTTATCGGGACTGATGTTCGCAGATTTTTTCAGCGATAATCTGCGTTAGCTGCGGGAAAATTTTCAATTAGCTTTTTGACGAACTGCTTCAAACAAAATTATTCCAGCCGCTACCGAAACATTCAGTGATTCAATTTTTCCTGCAAGAGGAATGCTGACTTTTCTATCAGCTTTTTCCAACAGTTCTTTTGATATTCCGTCTTCTTCCGAGCCGAGGATAATTGCAGTGGGTGTACTGAAATCTGTTTTGAAATATTCCTCCTTTGCTTTTTCCGCGCAGGCAATAATCTGCAAGCCGCTTTCTTTCAGGTAGTCAACTGCAGTGCTGAGATTTCTTTCGCGGCAGACAGGAATAATATTCAGTGCACCGGAAGATGTTTTCACTGCATCGGAATTTATTTGTGCAGCACCACGATACGGAATAACGATGGCATGAACACCTGCGCATTCTGCAGTCCGCGTAATGGCTCCGAAATTTCTTACATCCGTAATGTGGTCGAGAATAATAATCAAAGGCATTTCTCCCCTGTCGAAAACAGAAGCTACAACGGAATGAAGCGGATGATAAGCAATCGGAGAAATAATACAAACCACATCCTGGTGATTCATCCTCGTGAGGCGATTAAGTTTTCCGTATGGAACTTCGCGCCATGAAATATTGTTTTTCTTCAACAATTTCTTTAGCATGTTGATTCGTTCACCTTTAGCTTTGTCGTTGATGAAAACGGATTCAATTTCTTTTCCAGCATTCACTGCTTCCATCACGGGTCTTAGTCCATAGATGATGCTGTCGGATTTATGTTTGAGGTGTGATGATTCTTGTTCTGTTTCTTCGTTTTCCATTTTTATTTTTAAAATTGTTTCAGCCGCAGATTCGCAGATTAAATTTTGAAATCTTTTGCCACAGATTCACAGATTACTTTGGAAATAAAATTATTTTTTTAATCTATGAATTTGTGGCATCCCTTTTTTATTTTTTTAATCTGCGAATTTGCGGCTATTTTTTCATTCTCAAATTATCTCATTTTCAAATTTTCAAATTAAATTTCAATTATCATTAAACACCCTCCCCTGCCTCCACGTATCTACCGCGCGATACCAGCTTGACTCGTATATCGGTGCACGGCTCAGTGAAAAATCATTATCCGTAAACGGGTTTATTACTTTGATGAAAGTAAAGTTCAGCGACAATGAACTGGAGACATCTCCGTAAATCCACAACTCAGATTTTGAAGTGCGGTAAACAAGATGAGGCGCTCCGAAGATAATATAAATCATTCCGCGGTCGGTTTTCCAACCCTCCTGGTACGAAGTGAAATGTTCGTTGGCAAATTGAACACGCGAATAATATCTGCGGATAAGTTGCCGCGTACGGTCGGCATTACCTCCCAGGTCTAACCAGAATTTATCTACTGCTCCTTTCGGGTTCGGACTGTTTTTCAATTCGTCAAATTCTTTCCGCGTCATCAGATAACGGACGGACTCAATCAACTGCTTCGAGTTTGTCTGTTCCGGAAAGTCATCGTGCAAACGCAGGAGTGTTAAGCCGTTTCTTGACAAAGTGTCTCTTTGAATGTGATAAAATCCTTCCCGCGGAAAATTATGCGCGCTATAATTTAAAACATCAATCGTGAAAACACTGTCAGGGAGATAATCGAATGACGGATAATAATCAAAACTAAATGGAGGAGCAGCAAGAGGAAAGGGGCGGTGGTAATAATTTACACGTAATTGTTTGAGCGAAGTGTCACGCAAAATAATTCTGAATGAATCCGCAGCAGAAAGAAAATTCCGAAAGAACGGAACGGAATCCACAGTAGCTGCAAGAAACGAATTCCTGCTTTGATTGCTGCTCCTGTCAACATGGAGGTAAAAAACATCAGTTACGTTTTTATTTACATCGGTGATTCTACATTCGAGCAGCATTTTAATATTCCGGTTCGAGAGAAAATCAACAGTAACAATTGCCGATAAAGAATTTTCCTTTTTAATCATTGAAAAACTTTTACGCGAACTGTCAATCACTAAAGGATTCTCATACGACTCCACCAAACGGTAAGCGATGGAAAAATTTGCAGTAAAGTTTTCTCCGCTTCTTGTGTAAAGAAATTCTTTCGGGTTTAACCTTACATAAAGCCGCGAGCTGTCGTCAGAAAAATTCCAAACCGCAAACTCAGGACTGAAATGCTGTTTGACCGGTTGGTATAAGTAGGCGAGATTCTGATTCTGGATGTTGCCGGGAGTGGAGCAAGAGAAATTCAGAATTAAGAATGCAGAATACAGAATTAAAAAAGAAAAATTATTTTTTCGATTCTTCATTATACAAAGGTAATTCCTTAATAATGTTTCCATCCTCATTAAGAAGTAAAATATCCTTTGCCTCAGCTTCCCTGCGAATACGCTGAGAGTCTTGCTCTAAGTCCGAAGTTAAGATTTGTTTTGCTCTTTTTTCTTGTGGAGGATTAAGTTTTTCCGCTTTCTCAAATTCAATCACTTTTTCAAGTATCTCCTTCGGCAAATCCGCTTTACATTTATTCAGTAGTGAAAGAATTTCATCCTGAAAGAATATATCTATTTGAATTCTCCTCTTTGCGTTATGAGCAAACTTACCAATGAGACGACATATATTTTCACGCTCTTCAGGACTCAGTTGCTCTAAATATTCATACTCCTCTATCTTCTTGAGACATAAAATGATTGGTTCCAATGCGTCAATAGTAACGACATAAACATTGTAGTCCCCCATGTTATAAGTGAACTGCTCAATAACTTCAACGGTATTAGAAGGGATAACCAAATAAATATCCTTTTTTACTCCCGGTTCTTTAATGTACTTTTTTACTGACTCTGTTTGGAGCTTAATGTACTTACTGAAATTGCTTAGGTCATCTTTCTCCGGACTCTTTGCGTCAAATATTACAAACTCATCATTGATTCTAATTGTATTATCAGGTTTTCCTTTGAACGGTAGTTTTTCTTTATCAAAATATTCTATAATGTGTTTTTTACAAATGGCCCTTATGTTATTCTCAACACGTACTTCATGATTTAACCAAGTAAGTTTCATTCTTTCAAAGCGCTCTGTTTCCTTTTTGACTTCAAGTTCTTGAATTCTTTTAAGCTCCGAATCCAAACGTTCATATAAAGTATTTACTTGCGTCATTTTATTTTGATGTTCATCTTCTCTGTCTCTTTTCGTCTGCCTGAATTGCAAATTTTCTTTTGTTAATGAGTTAATTATTTCATTCAGCTTGCCAATATCAATATCCTTTTTCTCAAGCTGCCTTTGCTTTTCTGATTCTGAATTTTCTAAAAGTGGAATTTTTCCTTCAAGGGTTTTGTTTTTACTTTTTTCTTCTGTTAAGTCTAAATCATCCTTTTTAATTTTCTCA
>DATDOJ010000118.1:0-11090 GCA_035293345.1 Bacteroidia bacterium | reverse complement strand
GTCGTCTTTCCCTGCGGACTATTTCGAGTACCTCGCGAATCGTTTCATAGCACTCTTCAAAATTCGTCCCGTCAATTTTTCTCACTTCAAGCCCCTTAAATCCTTTGGCGTATTCACTTGCATCCATCGCGCGCGTTTCTTTGGAGTTGGCTGAAATATCCCACTCATTATCCTGAATGAAATAAAGTATGGGAAGTTTTTTCAGCACAGCCATCTGAAATGCTTCGGCTACTTCTCCTTCAGTTATTGCTGCATCACCGAGGGAGCAAACCACAACGGATTTCGCCTCATCCCCCAGCCCCTTCTCCAAAGGAGAAGGGGAGTTGGCGGGAACCGGGAGATTTAGTTTTTCACAATACTGAATTCCCATCGCGATTCCTGTTGTGGGAATTGCCTGCATGCCTGTTGCGGATGACTGATGCGGAATCTTCGGCATGTTGTCACTGCGTAAACTCGGGTGAGAGTAATATGTTCTTCCACCTGAAAACGGGTCATCGCGTTTGCCGAGTAACTGTAGCATCAGTTCGTAAGGAGTCATGCCGATGGCAAGTAAAATGGAATCGTCACGGTAATAGGCAGAGAGATAATCCTGCGGCTTCAGTTGTAAGCCAAGTGCAAGCTGAACCGCCTCATGTCCGCGCGAAGTGGCATGAACATATTTCGCAGTGACTTCTTTGTTCTGCTCAAACAACTCCGTCATTGCTTTCGCGGTGCACATTAATTCGAAAGCACGCTGCAGCACATCGGGTGAAACAGAAGCGGATTTATTTTCTTTAGTGGCGACAGGCATGATTAAGAATGGGAAAGCAAAGTAAAAAGTATAGCCGTCAGCCAAAGGACTGATTCGTCCTATGGCAAACAGATTCGCAGATTAGTTTTTTTTAGATTTAAATTTCTCAATCGCCTTTCGTGTGTATTCGGACAACACAAGCCGTCCGCTGATTTCGGCACGCTGGATTAAGAGTTCGTCCCAGTGGTCGGTTCCTTCCCAGAAATTTTTTTTCAGTTCATGCATTGCGTCAGGATTTCCTGCCGAAAGTTTTGTCGTCAGCGCATCAATTGCTTTATCCATTTCTTCAACGGAAGAAAATGTTTGAGCATATAAACCATTTTGTTTTGCCCACTCCGCGCTGTGCCATTCCGATGCGTTAATCGTGAGCGAAACAAAAGCTGACTTCCCGATTTTTCTTTCCACTGCCGGACCAACCACAAACGGACCGATGCCGAGGGCAAGTTCACTCAACTTCACCGATGCGTTGTCAAATGCAAGTGTATAATCCGCAACGCTCGCCAGCCCCACACCACCACCAACCGCTTTGCCCTGCACACGCGCTATCACAAACTGCGGAACTTTTCTGATGGCGTTAATCACCAGTGCAAATCCTGAAAAGAATTTTTTTCCTTCTTCAAAATTTTTAATCGAGATAAGTTCGTCAAACGATGCTCCCGCGCAAAATGCTTTGTCGCCTTCACTTTTCAGAATAATGACTTTTGTATCCGGATTTTCCCCGGCAGAAGTAATTTCATCCGCCAGCATACGCAGCAAATCACCGGACAGTGAATTGCTCTGCGGGTGAAAAAAAGTTATGGTTGCAATTCCGTCCTTACTGTTTGTGCTTACCGTTCCCTGTTCCATAAATTGAAAAATTAGAACGGTAAAAATACAACGCTGTCTGTAATTACAGTAAAATGATTTTGAAATACTCTAAACGCGGTGGTAAATCGTCAATGATAATCGTGGAAAAAGTTCAGGATATAAGCAACACCTACCACAAACCCTACCGTTGCCGAATGTGTTTCTTTATAATCGGTTGAGTTACTTTTCTGCGGTTCGGTTAAGTCAGTTAATCCATAGGTAAGCCGGAAGCCAATGGTAAGATTCAACTTGTCGTTCAGTTCACTGTCTATTCCGAAACCAAAAATTCCGGAGAGATTGCTCGATGCAAAAGACGAATCCACCGCACCGGAGAAATTTGAAGAAGGATTACTGTCAGGGTCGCGTGAAAAATCATACGTCACTCCGTTAATCATTCCGAAACTCACACCTGCTTCTGCGTATAATCCTGCCTGACCCCGCACATGTACCATCACAGGAATATCCATGCTGCTTACGCTGATTTTCGAATGTGCAGAAGTATCCACAAGGTTGGCTTTATATTTCTGTCCATAGCTGCCAAAGAGCAATTCAATGGCAAGCGAAACATTGGTGTTGTTGTAGTAAGTCGCCTCGTTGAAATAGTACCTGAAATATATTCCGCCCTGTCCGCCCATCGTAAACTCCTTGTCCAGTTTTGTTCCGTTGATATTGGCGTTGTCATTCATAAAGGTTGAGTAGTTCAGAATGCCCTTGCCGCCAAGGATGAAAACCTGAGCATTGGAAACGAGATTAAGAATTAAGAATGCAGAATTAAGAATTAAAAACTTTTTCATGAATGATTTATTAGTGCTGCCTTATACCATTTGCAGGTACAGTTTGTTGCACAACAATCATTTTCTCACGACCACAATCTTGCGTATGTAAATTACGCTTTCAGAAAATGCTTTCATGAAATATATCCCGGGTGAATAGCCGCGTATATCAACTGTTGCAATCATCGCTGGATTATGCAAGTTAAAAATCATCTTTCCGGACACATCATACATTTCAACTTTCTTCAAAGAATTGTTTCGTGCAATAACATACACGACATCCGTTGCCGGATTCGGATACACTTCAACATTCCATTCTTCAGGCAGAGTCATTTCAGCAACGCCAACGGCAGAATCTGAAACCGGCAGTTCGAGATAGGATTCGTGTGAGTTGTCGAAATAAATTATCTGCGTTGCAATGTTGGTATCACCCGCAACATACATCTGCAATCCGTTGTTGAGGTTGCAGTCGTAGCGCGGATAGTTGGATGATGTAACATCCACACGGACTTTGTGCCCCGCAGGAAATGTGATTGCCACATCGGGCAGTTCAATTTCAATTGAGTATATCTGCCCGGGAATCATGGAGGCGGTATCGTTAGTCGTGAAGCCGTTGCGGAAACGCATCCTGAAAATTCCATCGGAGAGAAGCATGGATGAATTATTCGGATAAACATCGGTGAGACGTACAGCGAAGTCCGTATCTTTTCTGTCGGACGAAACGTGCATGTGAACTTTCGGTCTTCCATAAACGCGGACATCCTGTGTAAGCGCTGCCGAAGTGAACTTGACAACATCAATCCGGCTTTCAACCAAAGGCGCCTGGTTATAAGGTCCCTGGTCTAAATCCGCTCTCAGCGTTGCACCGCCAACAGTAGGTGACGGGTCATGCGGGTCATAAACCATTCCGATGTTATCATTGCTTAATGTTGGAGCATTGAAGTCGAGCACTTCGTTGCTGTGCATATAAAGTTTAGCGACAAAACTTTGCGGAGGCCAGGCGGAATCATTCTGCCAGGTGTTTTCTCCCATCTGAAAATAATTTACATAAGGCGTGGTGTTCCATCCGTTATTGATGCTGCGCAGATGAAAATCAAAAAATAAATTCGAGAGCGAATCGCTCCAGCCCTGCGCCTGAGGATAGCTAAGCTGTCCGACATTGGCAGGTGAGCCGGATGTTGTGTTATGCGTCCACGGTCCCATGAGCAACCGATGCTGGTCGCGCACGGCAAGCGGTGATTGCTGGCGAAGCTCGCTGAAGAAATCAACCAAGCTCACTGTGTTGTGGTCATACCAGCCGCCAATCATGAGACATGGAACTGCAATGCTGTCGGGATAGTTGGAATTGTTTTCTGCAACCTGCCAGCCGAAATTATAATATGGAAACTGAAGAATTGCAGCGGTGCTGTATCCAAGCGCGGCAAGCTGGTCAACATATTCCGTACGCAAAACTCCGTTAGGATAATAATCGAAATAGCTCGTGACAGGCGAAGCCACAATGGGCACGGAGCAAACCAAACCGGGCGGATTTTTTTTCGCTGTCTGAAACTGTATGACTCCGAGCGCTGATGCTCCCCACGTTCCCACCTGCCCGTCACTCCAGGTATGCGATGTAATCCATTGAATCACTTCATAGCCATCCTGCCCTCTGTCGGGCGAAGCAACACATGCTGCAGCGGAACCATAGAAACAGCGCCAGTCCACAATCACAAAAATATAATTGCTCGAGTTCAGGTTTAAGCCAATGTCGAGCGGAAGTCCTGCATGATAGAACCAACGGTTGTAAGGCGTCTGAATTAAAATGGTCGGGCACGAAGTGCATCCTGCCGGAATATAAATATCAGCAGCAAGTTTTTTTCCATCGCTCATGGGGATGCTGTCAACCTGCGGATTGAGTTGGGAGAATGATGAGTGATGAATGATGAAATAAAAAGGAGTAGAATTTTTTTCATGCGGAAATTTTCTGTTGTAAAAATATTGAAAAGCATTGGCAGAGGCAATGAGATTGCTCGGGTGCGGAGAGGATTAATTTTTCTCACTCATGAATTTCCACCGGACCCGGCTTGAGTCCTCCCGACAAATGCCGGCTGATTCGCGGAACTAATTTTTTCAATGTGATATAGGAATTATCAGGGGCATTCAGGACAAGGACAGGAATTGAAAACTTCATAAAGTTTTGCTGGTATTGCATGTTTCTGTCGAAGGTGAGCAGCACATCAAACTGTTCGGCAATCATCAATTGTAAAAGCTCCCCGTTTTTTATTCCGTTCCAGTTTTTGTCTCTTACCGTAAATACCTGATGTCCCGGAAAATCTTCTTTGAGTCGCTTGGGAAGATTTTCGTCAAGCAATAGTTTCATAAAACTTTTCGATGTCTTTGGAGGTCACAATTTTGCCCGCAATTTCCAAAACAGCAATGACCTGTTCTTTGGAAACGGTAGGAAAGTCGTTCAAAAATTCTTCCACCGTAATTCCTTTTTCTAAGTGCATGAAGAGCGACTCGACAGGCACGCGTGTGTTTTTAAAAACGGGCTGCCCTCCTAAAACATCCTTATCAATTGTGATGACGCTTCTGACGGATTTCATAATTCAAAAGTACGAAAAATATTTTTGGCGGTTTAATTTTATGTAACGGATTTCAAATCCGTCACAGCGGCAAATTTTGTGTTGTAAAAATATTGAAAAGGAATGATTAGAAACCCCTAACCCCTTTTTCATTTCCGCATCCGCTCCAAAACTCCAATCTCAATGTTGAGCCGCTCGTTTTCTTTTTCGAGGGCGGCAATGGTGGCGGAAGCATTATTGATGCCGGCTATGGCAGGATGTTTTTGCAGGAGCGCCTGCGAGAGATGCGCAAAAAAATCGTAGCCCAGCGCAACGCTCAGTTCCCACAGCAGGTAGGCCTGCATCGAGGGGCGGGCGCACAGGGGTTTTATGGCAGTGCGCGGACGCACGATTCTGCGCGCCACTTCTGCCTTGCTCAGCCGCTGTTCTTTTATTTTTTCTTCGAGCAGCTTGCCGGTGTGAACCGCCATGACTGCCGCATTTTTCATTCCGCGTTTTCTTTTTTCCATGATTGGTTTTCGGGTTTTATGTTTTATGCCGGATTTGTAAGTTTTATACTTCGATATATAATGTTTAAACTACGCTGCCGAAGTTTAAACATTCGTTGGCGAAGTTTTAAACATACCCACCGAAGTTTAAAACTACGCTGTCGAAGTTTAACCATTCGTTGCCGAAGTTTTAGACATACCTATCGAAGTTTAAAACTACGCTGTCGTAAGTATTCATAAAAAATCCTCTTCTTTTGCGGAAGCGAAGGGGCAATGAAGTGTTGTTGCCGATGCGGTTAAGGAACAAAAAACTGCTTCAGCTCGGCTGCCTTTGAATCATATCCCAGACCGGGTGAGGTTCTGTCTTTATACAGGGTATAGTCGTAATCAATGAGCGAGTTCTGAAAGTTATCATAATCATGCAGGCGCCTCGTTTCGGTGAACGCTTTGGAAAGCCCGTCAAGCCGCAGGGCAGAGGTGGAAAGAAAACTGCGGTCGTCAAAATCGCTGCCGAACTCCGTCCAGTCCACATCGGGGCTGCTCAGGGCGGGCTGCGTGTCGCGGTAGTCCTTCACTTTGTTCACCAATAGTTTGTTCTTCTCGTTAATGGTTCCGTAGGTGTTGTTTTCCGTTTCGCTCAGGTTGCGCAGCTTGGGCTGAAGCAGGGCTTCGAGCTGCCCCATCAGGGTTTCGGCCTGTGTTTTTTCCAGGTCTGTAAAGTGCAGTTGAATAACGTCTTGAAATGCCATGGCGGGTTTTGGTTTGTGGTAGGGACACGACATGTCGTGTCCCTACAGGGTGAATTTATTTTGAGGAATATTTTTTCTTCGGTTTCTCGGGAAGGTTATCGTAGTCGTAAAAATCTTTTTCAGTTATTTCGAACCCTTCTTCAATGATATGGTTCAAGGTTGAAGTGCGCGGGTCAATTTTTCCGTTCTTGAGGCGTGTGATATATTCCTTCGGCTTATCACATGCCTGCGCTAATTCTGTCGGAGTCATATCATAGTGTTTCAAGAGGACTTTAATTCTCCGGGAAACTTTTTGCCTTCCCGCTTCAGTAATCTCTTTTCTTTTTTTCTTTTTATTTTCATCGCTGCTTTCCACAAAGCAAGAAAACAAAATCTTGAGTGATTGGCGATTGACTAATTAGTCAACTGTAAGATTAAGTTTCAAACAGATGAAAGTTTTTATTTTTACGCGCAATGAAATCCAACATCACCATAACTGAATTACAAAAAGAACTTGCCGCAGGAAAAACTTCCTGCGCGGCCTTGGTTGATTCTTATCTTAAAAAGATTGATGAGAACAAACACCTCAACGCTTTCCTCGAAGTGTTTGCCGATGAAGCAAAGCAACGCGCAGTTGCGACTGATAAAAAGATAAAGGATGGAAGCGCTGGCAAACTTGCCGGAGTTGTCATTGGAATTAAAGACAACATCTGCTATAAAGGACACCGCGTTTCAGCCGCGTCAAAAATTCTGGAAGGATTTGAATCGCTTTATTCCTCAACCGTTGTCGAGCGTTTGCTTGCCGAAGATGCGAACATCATCGGTCGGTTGAACTGCGATGAGTTTGCCATGGGCGGCTCCAACGAAAATTCGGCTTACGGAAATGTGTTAAACCCGATTGATAATTCCCGTGTGCCCGGTGGTTCATCGGGTGGTTCGGCTGCCGCGGTTAAAGCCGGTATGTGTCATGCAGCATTCGGCAGCGACACGGGCGGCTCCATCCGCCAGCCCGCTGCGTTTTGCGGAGTGATAGGATTGAAGCCGACTTACGGCAGAGTGTCGCGACATGGATTGATTGCCTATGCTTCTTCCTTCGACCAGGTTGGTCCGCTCACCAACAGCGTGGAAGATGCAGCATTGCTTCTCGAAATAATTGCAGGCGCTGATGAATATGACAGCACCGCTTCACGAAAAAAAGTGGATGCTTATTCTTCGCAACTTAATTTTTCAGGCAAAGCAAAAATCGCGTACATAAAAGATTGCATCGAGCATGAAGGAATTGACAAAGAGGTATCAGGAAATATTTTTTCTGTGATTGATTCGCTCAAGCAGAAAGGACACACGGTTGAAGCAGCAGGTTTTCCGTTCATTGATTACATGGTTCCGGCTTATTATGTTCTGACCACCGCTGAAGCATCATCCAATCTTTCGCGTTTTTCAGGAGTGTTGTATGGACATCGCACGAAAGAAGCAAAAGATGTTGAAGACACATATCGCAAATCACGCAGTGAAGGATTCGGGAAAGAAGTGCAGCGCAGAATCATGCTTGGAACGTTTGTGTTGAGTGCGGGATATTATGACGCGTACTACGGACACGCACAAAAAATCCGCAGGGTGCTTACGGAGAAAACAAATGCAATATTGGAGAAAAATGATTTTATTCTTTTGCCCACCACTCCGAAAACAGCATTTCGTTTTGGCGACAACAAAGACCCGGTGAGCATGTATCTTGAAGATATTTTCACGGTGCAGGCAAACCTCACCGGGCTGCCTGCCATTTCACTTCCCATCGGAAAACACAGCAACGGAATGCCGCTGGGGGTTCAACTCATCGGAAAAAAATTCGATGAAAGAAATTTATTGGCGTTTGCAAATTACATGATGAAAGAATCAGCGATTACTAATAGCTAATTGATACGAATGAGTAATTCGTAATTCGTATATTAGTATTGATTCGTTATTCGAAGATTTCTTCATCTGAAATTTTCATTTCTCTCTTTTAAGTGAGTTATTTTTACGCTGTGCTGAGGCGGTAATCCTTACCGCAAATAAACTGTAACCCTAATCCGTTAATGGAGTAAATAAGAACAATGAAAAATCCGGCTCGACTCATTCTTATTCTTTCGCTTGCATTGCTTGTCTTTCAGGCGAAAGCGCAGGACACAACGCAGGTCAATGATAATTATGACCCGATTGCTGCCAATCTCGATTCGCTCGTTACACTCAACTACATCCAGCGGTTGAATTTTGCAACAGCCGGATTGAACAACTCCAGCGATTTTAAACCGCTCGATATTCCTTCGTACAGCGATGAAGCATACCGCAGCCGCATCGCGAAAATCCAGTCGCCCATCATGCTCGCTTACAATCCGGAGGTGCGGGAGTACATTGATTTGTATGCCATCCGCAAACGCCAGCTCACAGCACGCATGATGGGACTTGCGAATCTTTATTTCCCGATGTTCGAGGAAGCGCTCGACAAAAACGGTCTTCCGCTTGAGTTAAAATATCTTGCCATCGTTGAATCCGCTCTTAATCCAACCGCTGTTTCCCGCTGTGGTGCAACAGGACTCTGGCAGTTCATGCTGGGCACGGGAAAGATGTACAACCTGAAAGTGAATTCATACATAGATGAAAGACGCGACCCGCTGAAATCCACTTATGCAGCGTGCGAGTATTTCAAAAACATGTATGACATTTACAAGGATTGGCTGCTTGTGATTGCTGCTTACAACTGCGGGCCGGGAAACGTGAACAAGGCAATTGTCCGCTCGGGAGGAAAGACAACCTTCTGGGAAATCAGTGAGTATCTTCCGAGGGAAACGCGCGGTTATGTTCCTGCATTTGTTGCTGTCACTTACCTGATGCACCATACTGAAGAACACAACATCGTTGCAGTTCCTCCCGTGATTTCATATTATGAAGTTGACACTGTTTACGTTGACCAGAAAGTTGCATTAAAAGATTTGTCAGCCACACTGGATATTCCATTGGACATGCTGCAATATCTCAACCCGCTGTACAAACGCAGTGTTATTCCTGACGGGGATGATTCCTATGTGCTGCGCTTGCCGGTAAATAAAATTAATGCATACCTGAACAACTGCGATAAGTTTTGCCCTCCTCTTTCCGATGGCAACTCGGCTTATCTTTCGGGAGATGATGGCTCACTTGACCCGACCATGTTTGTGAGCCGACAGGTAAAAAAGTATCACACCGTTAAGAAAAGAGAAACACTTGCCTCCATCGCAAGAAAATATAGTTGCTCGTCAGGTGATATAAAGCGCTGGAATAAAATGAAGGGCACCAAAATTTATCGTGGTCAAAAGCTGATGGTGTATGCAACAACGTATCAAAAGGCAGAACAGAATGCAGAAAACAAAACCGACACATTAAAAATTCCTGCCACGCCAGACACAGCTTTGAAATCGAATCCTTCACCGGAAGGCAGCGTATCAAAAGTTATTTATCATGTTGTTAACCGCGGTGACACGCTTTGGAATATTGCACAGAAATACGAGGGCATGACCGTTCAGAAACTGAAAGAAATAAATAAACTGAATAACCCAAACGACCTCAAGCCCGGAACAAAGCTGAAAGTGATTATAAACGGGTGATTTTCCTGTCCCGATACATCGGGATTCTTCTATCTTAAAAATTTAAAATATTTTTGCACGAATGCCGTTATATTCGGCAGTTGCAATATTTACGCTAAATGATATCGAAGAAAATAATCGCTGTAACTTTTGTTGTTGCTCTTTTGGCTGCCGGCTGCTCGGTAAAAAAGAACAACATTATCAGTCGCAATTACCATAATACTACTGCGCGCTACAACGGCTTTTATCACGGCAAGCTGAAAATGAAAGATGCCGTTGATAAGCTTGCTGAGCAGCATGAGGACAAATACGACCGCATCCTTTCTGTGTTCCGCTATGCCGACAAGCAAAAAGCGAAAAGCATTTACCCGGATATGGATGAAGTCATCAAGAAGGTTTCGCTTGTCATACAGCGTCATTCAATGAACATTGGCGGCAAGGAACGCTGCCGGTGGATTGACGATAACTGGCTGCTCATGGGAAAGGCGCACTTTTTCAAACACGACTTTTTTTCCGCCATCGAAACATTTGAATATGTAGCGGCTACTTATCCTGATGAAACGAGCAAGTATGAAGCGCTGTTGTGGTTAACACAAACAAATATCACCCTCACAAAATTCGCGTCCTGCGAATTCACGCTGGACTATCTGAGAAGCGAACCGAAGTTTCCGAAAAAATTACGCGGTGACATGGAAGCGGTGCTTTCCGATTTTTATTTGCAGACGCGCCAATACACCCAGGCGATTGAGCATCTTGAGAAAGCAGTCGTGTTTACAAAGAAGCGTGATACAAAAATCCGTTACATGTTTATTCTCGCCCAGGTTTATCAGCACGAGAATCAATACAAGAAAGCGTTTCAGCATTACACCAACTGCATTCACATGAATCCTCCGTACGAAATGGGGTTCAATGCACGCATCAACCGCGCGCGCTGTTTCGATTCGGAAAACAAAGACAGCAAGGAAGTGAAAAAGGAACTGGTGAAGATGCTGAAGGATGAAAAGAACAAGGACTACCTCGACCAGATTTATTATGCGCTTGCCGGACTTGCCATCAAAGAACCGGACACGGCAAAAGCGATTGAGCATCTGCACCTATCCATCGAATCGAGCAAGGGCAACGGCAACCAGAAAGCCATGTCGTATCTCGATTTGGGAAAAATATTTTTTGCCAGGCGCGACTATAAAGCCGCGCGCAATTATTACGACAGCACGATGATATCCCTGTCAAACGATTATTATGAATATGACCTTGTGCTCAACAGGCGGAACAGTTTGACCAAGCTGATGAAAAACCTTAACACGA
>DATDOJ010000117.1:0-4220 GCA_035293345.1 Bacteroidia bacterium | reverse complement strand
TAGGGATCACAGGAGAAGAAAGGTCTGCAATTGAAATATCTCCTATAGATGTATTTGGGGCAAATGTTCCAGATGGAGTTACAATACTTCCATTTGCCAAAACCTCTATTTCGCACTCATGTTGTCCTCCGCCACAAACACCAAGAGTATATGTACTTGTTCTCTGATAGGACAAACTGATGTTTCCTAAATCTGCTTGCGTTGTTTTGTGACTTGCGACTCTTAAAATATATTTTCCTGGTGAAACACCTGTTATGGTAGCAGTACTAAAAGAATTACCACTTAAAATTTCGCACCGGATTCTCTTTCGGTTTGAATAATTTGAGTTGCCAATTGAACATGGAATTGCGTCAGCCACATTAAAATTTCCTGAGCTGTCATAAACATTATTAGAATCAACGGGGGGCGGATTCGCTGACGTTGGGGCGTTTTGACGACTCACCGCATAGTGAGATGTGTTGGCTAAATAAACAACAAATCCTGATAGTGGAAGAGACTGGTCGTAATCAGTGATATATCCATTGGCATAATCAATTGCCGTAAATCCGCCAAACCCTATTCCGCTTCCATCATTATGGATAGGTTGATTTTGTTCAAACTGAATTGGACTTGAACTCATCCAGAGATTTCTAATGAATATGCGAAGTGGAATATTAAATGTCTGCACCACCGGATCCTTCTCAAATGATAATGCCAGCGAAGCATCAATACATTCAGGATTATACCCTTCTTTCAACCCTCCGTCAAACAATCTGTTTTCAACAAACTCGTGGCTGTTAACTGTGAGCGCAACAGCATCGTAATTTTTCAGTGCTTCAGCAGGATCAATTTCCGGATAATAAGCATCATTGTAAAACTTGAATTTGCCTTGAGCGCCAAGGAACTCAAACTGCTCCAAGGTCTGCACATGCTGCAACTTCCCTGTGTTGTGTTCACGCACCCCCACCTCTATGCCCTTAACAACAGAAATCCAGTTGGAGTCAAGAATGTCAAGATCGTTAAAATCAACTTCAATATAATTAAGAAGACTAGTTGAGTTAGTATTGGTGCATGATGATGGTATTACCGGAATATCGCTGTAAGGCGACCACACGGCTTTCTCATTATCATCATAAATAGGGCGTTTCCTGAACTGAAATATCTTGTTCTGTACAAGATTATTTTTGCGCGTATCATCCTCTTTTGGTTCAACCAGCGGCTCACATTGAAACGGGTCTTTGATCCGATTGATAAACCTGTCAGTAAATGTTCCGGGATAAAAATTCTGAGGAACAACATAAGAAGGATTCTGCACCGAAGGAATGATATTGAGCGTATAAGCCCCAATTTGATTCATCTCAGCCTCTATAAATTGTTGGCAAGAAGTGAATGTCATCAACGTCAATATATTTGCAGGAATAGCCGCCATAAATGCTTTGGTGGCTTCTGCCAGCGTTTTATCTGTTAGGGTAATAGTGGTGGCCCACGAAGCGATAGTATTTCCTGGCGGATCATTAATGAATAATGAATAAGGTTCTCCGTTGCCAACATTATTTCCAAAATAAATGTTGAACTTCCTTTTCTTCGAAGTCTCATTAGCCTTGTCAATGTTTATTTTGCGTGGAGGATTGCTGCCATCTGTCCAGTACAACAAATCATCAATAAGGTCGCAACTGTTTATGCGCGAGTTGGTGTTGAAATTAAGCACACTTGATATGACAAGTTTCTCAATGGTCTGTGTGGTGGAGTAAAACCGGTAAATACCGTGATCATTGTTGCTATTGAAGTTGAAGAAGATGATGCTCAGGTCGCGCTTATCCTCAAACCCCCCTATGCACTTGTTCGTTCCTGCGGGAAGATTTGGATTGACAATGAGTAAATTTCCTTTGGTGTTTTCTGCCGTCCCGTCATTGCCGTTATCGGTTGTTCCGTAACGTATGTTGACAGCATCCCTTAGCCCGCTTACCTTTCGTGGTTCGGTGTCTTGGTCAAGCCCTGCATCAAATCCTTTTTTGTCGCTGATTTGTGACATTTATCGCTTAGGTAAAGCATCGATTTGTCGTCTGTAAGAATCCAGATATTCCTCTACGGTGAACATCAAATTGAAATGTTTCAGTTTATTGTATTCAATCACCCACATCTCACGCGCGTAGTTTATCTGTCCCTTATCCACCCCCCTCATATATTCCTGTCGTTTCCAGTGGACAAACGCCACGAGTGCTTCCGATGCCTGAATTGGGATACTTGCTGTTCCATCGGTGTTGATGCCATCAGAAATATACTCAAGCACAATATGTGTCGATGGCACCTCGGATGAAAATTGAATCTGATTCTTCTCCGGGTTCTCCCTGTAATATCCACGGCTGTTAAAGCCCCCTCCGAGCCCAAACACCCCTTGGTTGAACTGCCCGTTATGGTAGTGTCCCAAAAATGCTGTGGTGTAATTGAAGAACTGATAGTCTGGATTCTCAATATTATTCATAGCGATAGGGAGCGGGTCTCCACATTCACTGTAATTGTCATTGAGACAAAGTGAATTATCAAGGCCGAGCGTTATTATCCTGCCATTGACACACACCCCGATTTTGGTGTATTTAACGTAATCAGCAGGAAGATCAATTGCCTTATTGTCCAATAATTGAATATATGCAATGCGGGTATGGGTGCTGTTGTGCAGATTAAGTTCCCTGAACCCGCGAATAGCAAACTGAAGGTAACGCTGATAATTTCGGAGCGTACTTTCTCTAAGAGAGCTGATCACGGTGCGCACGATATAGTCTAGTGTTGAGAGCTTCATGGAGTGTTGGGATTGTTATCGGTAATCTTCTTTTCCGGAACTGCCTTCATGCCAATCATCCGTTCAAATATCATATCCTCCAATTCGGTTTCTACCGCTGCGGGCACTGGCACAAAGTCGTCCTCGCCAAGCCCCTGTATGGCACTTATCATCTTCACCATCACATTTTTTCCTTCATAATAAGCAGGCATGTTTTCGAATATTATTTTGTCGTTCTCCAACCAATATCCTATACCGCCAATGAGGTTGGATGATTCGAGTCCATAATGTACCCCGGCATCACCGCTGTTCATGGGCAAAAATACATTGTATTCGTCCTTAACGCCACTCACCTGACGAAGCCCGATATGGCTTCCTGAAGCACCTTTTATGTTGAGCGACACAAGCTGTGCCGGCAGTTGGGCATACAACCTGTCCCTGTTCGTGTTTTTCAACACCGGAACTTCCTCAAAAACACTGATGAACTCAGAGCTTATTTCATCTCCGCTCTGAATTAAATATTTTTGGATAAGGTAATTTCTACATGCCTCCATCTCAAGATACACATCGCGTATATCAACTTTGTTGGACGTAGGATAATCGCCTCCGTTGATTTTGCGGAGTATTTTTTCTGCGAGTATGCCTTTGGAAATCATATCAATTATTCCGATATTCAAACTTATATCCAGCAGATGTTTTCAGCCTTCCTTTTAAGCATGATGTTACATTTGAAACCTGAGCATTTAATGCTCTTGCTGCCGATGAAACGTTCTTATATTCACACAGAACTTCTCCTTTCAAATTTTTGCATATTACTGGTCTTTGCTGATTTATTACAGTTTCTCTTATTTTATTTATTTTATAAAATCTCCATTGATATTTAAGTGCTGTACCTTTTTCTGTTCGCGCTACCCTACCAATATCGGGTTTTATTACTCCGCCAATTTGTCTCCCAGCTTCTGCAATAGAACTAAATGAAGTCACATAAATTCCATTCAAATCATACTGAAAAACTGGTTTACTTGTTTTTTCAACGCGCAAACCAATAGTTTTATCTGTCTGCTTTAGTCCTCTTTTTTTATCTCCTATTTTCTTTTTTGTTTCTTTTGAATGATGCTTTCCAAAACAATTTCCAGCTTTTGGAGCAATATTATATTTTGATGAACAATTGTCAATAAACCATTGTTCTAATTTTATTAAATATTCCATAGGACACAATGCAACAATTTTAAACTTAAAATTGTTTTCACCATATTTATTATAAGCCCTTTGTAATATTTGATTGCGATGAACTTGTCTTCTTAATTCCGAAAAATGAGCATTCTTTCTTTGTCTTAAATCCATAGCGCTTCCTACATAAATTTTTCCATTTATTTTATTAACTATATGATAAATCCCACTTTTTTTCATTCTACAAGCCCTCATTAATTTTTTGTTGGCTATACTGCACAATCTCCGCATCTTT
>DATDOJ010000116.1:0-3315 GCA_035293345.1 Bacteroidia bacterium | reverse complement strand
GTGTTGCAAAAAGTGCAGTTCATCCGCATCACCGCAGCCGGCATCCGCGAGAACCATCCGCATGATGTGGCTGTCATTAAAGAGGCGCCTAATTACTCGCGCTGATTTTTCTTTTACATATTTCTTCTGTACTGCCCACCGACTTCAAACAACGCATTAGTTATTTGTTCAAGGGAGCAATACTTCGTGACTTCCATCAACTGTTCAAACATGTTTTGGTTTTGCACAGCAGCTTTCTGAAGACGCTTTAATATTTCATCTTTCATATCTGCGTTGCGCTTGTGCAGTTCTCCGAGCATTGAAATCTGATATTCTTTTTCTTCTTTAGTTGCGCGTATCACTTCCCTTGGTAAAATTGTTGGCGAGCCCTTTGATGAGAGAAAAGTATTTACACCGATGATGGGATATTCTCCTGTGTGCTTAAGCGTTTCGTAATACAAACTCTCCTCCTGAATTTTACCGCGCTGGTACATGGTTTCCATCGCACCAAGAACTCCGCCACGCTCGCTGATGCGGTCGAACTCTGTAAGCACGGCTTCTTCGACAAGGTCGGTGAGTTCTTCAATGATGAATGAACCCTGCGTGGGATTTTCATTTTTCGCGAGACCTAATTCTCGATTGATAATTAATTGAATCGCCATTGCCCTGCGCACGCTTTCTTCAGTGGGTGTGGTGATGGCTTCATCGTAAGCATTAGTGTGAAGCGAATTGCAGTTATCATAAATTGCATACAGCGCCTGAAGCGTGGTGCGAATGTCGTTGAAGTCAATTTCCTGTGCATGGAGCGAACGCCCTGAGGTCTGTATGTGATATTTCAGCATCTGCGAACGTTCATCGGCTCCGTACTTGAGCTTCATCGCCTTCGCCCAGATTCTCCGCGCCACTCTGCCGATGACTGCATACTCGGGGTCAATACCGTTGGAGAAAAAGAAAGAGAGATTGGGAGCGAACTTGTTGATGTCCATTCCACGCGAGAGATAATATTCAACGTAGGTGAAGCCGTTGGAGAGTGTGAGCGCAAGTTGTGTGATTGGATTTGCTCCCGCTTCCGCAATATGATATCCGCTGATGGAAACAGAATAAAAATTCCTGATTTTATGCTGGATAAAATATTGCTGCATATCGCCCATGAGGCGCAATGCAAATTCGGTAGAGAAGATGCAGGTGTTCTGCGCCTGGTCTTCTTTGAGAATGTCTGCCTGCACGGTGCCGCGCACTGCGTGAAGAGTTTGTTCTTTTATTTTTTTGTAAACGTCTTCGGGCAGAACCTGATCGCCTGTTGTGCCGAGGAGCATTAATCCTAAACCATCATTTCCAACGGGCAGCGCCTCACCCCTTCTCTCTCTCCCGATATTCATCGGGACAGGCACGGAGAGGGCGTTACCTTGGTAGCTTGGACGAACTTTGTCGCTAAATATTTTTTTGATTTTCTTTTCGACTTCTTTTTCTAATCCGTTTTCTTTGATGTAGAGTTCACACTGCTGGTCAATAGCGGCATTCATAAAAAATGCGGTGAGCATGGGAGCGGGACCGTTGATGGTCATAGAGACGGATGTCTTCGGGTCGCAGAGATTGAAACCGCTGTAAAGTTTTTTCGCATCATCAAGACAGCAGATGCTTACACCGCTGTTTCCAATTTTCCCGTAAATGTCGGGACGGTAATCCGGGTCATGACCGTAAAGTGTCACCGAGTCAAAGGCGGTTGACAATCTACGAGCAGGCATTTCAAAACTCACGTAGTGAAATCTTCTGTTGGTTCTTTCCGGTCCGCCTTCGCCTGCGAACATGCGCGTGGGGTCCTCGCCTTCACGCTTGAAAGGAAACACTCCGGCTGTGTAAGGAAATTCTCCCGGGAAATTTTCCTGCAGATTCCATTTCAGAATTTCTCCCCATGCTTCGTAGCGCGGTGTTGCAACCTTGGAAATTTTTGTGTGCGAGAGAGATTCTGAATGTGTCTCAATCCTAATATCTTTCTCTCTCACCTTGTAAATAAAGAACTCATCGTGATAACGCTGGACTTTTTTCTTCCAGTCCTTTAAAAGTTTCTTGTTGTGGGAGGAAAATTGTGATTCGGTTTCTTCGTAGAGTTGTTCAATCTTTTTTATGATTTTGTCTTTATCCTTAATTGTTGAATGGCTGAATTGTTTTATGGTTGAGTCGAGAGCAAAGAGTTTGTTGGCGATTCTACTTTGCTCAATCGCTTCTTTATTGTAGCCGCGGATTGTTTCGGTGATTTCACTCAGGTAACGGATGCGCGCGGGAGGAATGATGTAAATTTTTTCACTCATCTCACCGGAAATTTCAAGGTGCGATTTGAAATTCGTTTTACATTTTTCGTTCAGCTTGTCAATGACAGCGAGATACAATCGGTTCATGCCCGGGTCGTTGAACTGCGAAGCAATTGTTCCGAAGACAGGAATGTCTTCATCTTTTACATCAAAGAGTTTGTGATTGCGCTTGTATTGTTTTTTCACATCGCGCAAGCCATCCAACGCTCCACGCTTGTCAAACTTGTTTAGCGCGATGATGTCGGCAAAATCAAGCATGTCAATTTTCTCGAGCTGTGATGCTGCTCCGTAATCAGGAGTCATCACGTAAAGAGAAACATCGGAGTGGTCGGTGATTTCCGTGTCGCTCTGACCGATGCCGGAGGTTTCAAGAATGATTAAATCGTACTTCGCTGCTTTCAAAACATCAATTGCATCCTGCACATGCTTGCTCAAAGCGAGATTGCTTTGTCGTGTTGCGAGCGAGCGCATATACACACGGGGATTGGAAATGGAATTCATCCTGATACGGTCGCCAAGCAACGCGCCTCCGGTTTTCTTTTTGGACGGGTCAACGGAAATAATTCCAACGGTTTTATTTTTGAAGTCAATCAGAAATCTTCTTACAACCTCGTCAACCAAAGAAGATTTTCCTGCACCGCCAGTTCCTGTTATTCCAAGTACGGGAACTGTAAGCGATTTCTTAATTATTGATTTATTGATTTGTTGATTTATTGATTTAAACTGTTCAGGATTATTTTCTGCGATTGAGATAATGTTCGCAATGCTATGGGGATTTTTTTTCTGTAAATCCTTCAATTCACCGTTCAGCGAAAAACCCGTAGGAAAATCGCATTGGCTCAGCAAATCGTTAATCATTCCCTGCAAGCCCATTGAACGACCGTCATCTGGATGATAGATGCGGGCGATGCCGTAGTTGTGAAGCTCTTTGATTTCTTCGGGCAGAATTGTTCCGCCACCGCCACCGAAAATTTTTATGTGACTGCATCCCTTTTCCTTCAACAGGTCGAACATGTATTTGAAATAT
>DATDOJ010000115.1:0-4464 GCA_035293345.1 Bacteroidia bacterium | reverse complement strand
ACTGCCCCCGAAACTCGGGCAGCCGTTGGCGCTATACGAAAAAGTAATCTGGTCTCCGACAGTGATATTCATGGTAACAGGCATTCCGTTTCCTTCGGCAATCACGCCATGAGGATAAAGACAAATGTTGGTTATATTAAGGGCATTGAAATAAGGATTAGCCGCGTCAGCCCGATATCCTGCCAGGAATAAATTAAAAAATAAAATCATCCCGATGATTCGGGACGCGATTTGTTTTGAAGTTGTTTTTATGTCTTTACGTTTTTAGAATATTAAAAAACTATTGCCGGAAAATAATTTTATATGAAATATTCTGCTGAACTCCATTAAGGAAGAGAGTTATAGCCGGAGTCAAAAAAGTAAAGGCAATGAAATTCACCAAGCACATGGTATGCTTTCTCTGCAGGCGAAGGAGAAAAGAAAAAGCAGAGCGATTTTTATATGTCAGGGAAGTTACTCCAAGGGCTTGAAAGTTTAGGACACAATAATATTAATAATAATTCAAATGTGCGCTATCCGATTATAAATAAAATCCACGAAAATCTTAAACGTCCCGCGTCAGGCATAGTTTCGTGGTGTTCCATTGCCTCGTACCTGTTGCCGCCTTCCTGACTTCGCAGTCAGACAGGTTAGCCGCTGCACTGAGAAATATTAAAATAAAAAAATAATTTTGTGGCTTCATGAAATCCCGCGCAATAATTTTTATTCTGACTTCGGCATTCTCTTTTGCTCTTCACGAGGGCTGCTCTCCGTCAAGTGATAACCCAACAAATAAAGACGGTGACTCCACGCAGATTGCCGGATTGTTTACCTCTGATGAATGGATGGCTCCCGACACAACTGCCATTCCACAAAATGATTCCGGAAATTTAATCCGCTACGGAAGAGCGCTTGTCGCAACCACGGGAGCATATTTCGGACCTAATGGAAAAATAAATCATGATGCCAACGGAATGAACTGCCAGAACTGTCATCTTGATGCAGGCACAAAACTTTATGCAAACAGTTTCAGCGCGGTGTATCCCATCTACCCGAAACTGCGCGCCCGCTCGGGAACGGTGGAGCATCTCGAAAAAAGAATCAACGACTGCATGGAGCGAAGCATGAACGGAAAAAAGCTCGACAGCTTAAGCAGGGAAATGCGTGCGATGGTGGCGTACATCAACTGGGTGGGAAAAGATGTGAAGAAAGGAGTATCGCCTAAAGGAGCGGCAGTGGATAACTTGCCATATCTCAATCGCGCGGCTGATATCGAAAAAGGAAAAACCACTTTTGAAAAATATTGTGTGACTTGCCACGGCATTGACGGGCAGGGAAAAATGAATGATGATAAAATAAATTATTTATATCCGCCACTCTGGGGTCCGAACAGCTACAACACCGCAGCAGGAATGTACCGGCTGTCGCGTTTGGCAGGATTTATTTTTTCAAATATGCCCAACCTCACCAGCAGCCATGCCAAGCCAACACTGACCGAAGAAGAAGCATGGGACATTGCCGCTTATGTGAACAGCATGCCCCGCCCCGATAAAAAGTTCGCAGAGGATTGGCCCGACATTTCGAAAAAGCCGGTTGACCATCCCTTCGGTCCCTATGCAGATACGTTTTCTGAAGGACAGCATAAATACGGACCTTTTGGCGAAATTGCTGAAGTATCAAAGAAAAAATAAAAATACTTTTTCGTACAAAATATTTTTACTTTTGGAACTTCAATTCATCGCCATTTTTCAACATAATTTTTTAACCTTTAAAATCAAATCAACATGACAGAAAAAAATCATGAACAAAACACACACCGCAGAGGATTCCTCGGAATGCTCGCCAGCGGTGCAGCAGCGCTCGGTTTGACCGCGCTTGCAACCCCGTTACAATTAAATGCGCAGCAGCAAAAAGTGCCGGCAAAACCCGGAGCGCCTGTTAGACCGAAAAGCGAAGGGGACCTTTGGTTCGACAAACTCAAAGGCACACACCGTGTTGTTTATGACGCAACACGACCGCATGAAATTTTGCCATTCGTCTGGCCCAAGGTCTTCCTGATGACGAACGCAGCAACAGGAACACCTGAAACCGATTGCGGAGTTGTTGTCGTTCTGCGTCACGAAGCCATTTGCTATGCATTTAATGATGAGATTTGGAGTAAATATAATTTCACTGAAATGTTCAAAGCCGGAGAACCTGGTCCTGCATATCATGCTGCTGACGGTTCTGCAAAAGTTGTCGGTAAAAATCCTTTCTGGATGACCAAGCACGGAGATTTTCAGGTGCCCGGAATCGGAATCATTGATATCGGCATCAGGGATTTGCAGGCAAGCGGTGTGATGTTCTGCGTGTGCAATGCAGCCATGACGGTTTATTCCAATGTGGCAGCAGGGCAGGTCAACATGAAACCCGAAGAAGTGATGAAGGAATGGAAAGCAAACCTGATTCCCGGAATACAGATTGTTCCCTCGGGTGTCTGGGCATTGGGACGCGCGCAGGAACGTAAGTGTGCCTATATCTTCGCAGGATAATTTATTTCGGAAATTCAACCGACATAATTTTCAGCTTCATGCTTCCGGCTTCCCGCTTCTGGTCTTTTGCCGGTGGCAGGAAGCCGGTTTCTTTTCTTTCTATGATTGAAATATCCTTACCCTGTGTTCACGACTCTTCCTCTCTCAATATTAAATTTTTTACTTTTGATAAAAATTAAAAACCATGAAAAAAATTCTAATTCTTTTTCTGCTGCTTGGCAATAGTTTGTTTGCGCAGAAAGCTCCTTACAAAGTTGTTTTTGATGTCACCAGCAGTGATACTGTTCTTCACAAAATGGTTGTGCGCTGGGTGAATGAAATTTTATCTGTTGAACCGAATGCCGAAATCGAGATGGTGTTTTATGCCAAGTCGCTCGACATGATTACAAAAGACAAATCCATCGTTGCCGATAATGTCATAAAACTTTCTGCAAAGAAAAATGTTACGTTCAGGGTGTGCGAAGTGGCGATGAAAAATAATAGTGTGGAAAAAAGTCAGCTCCTCGAAGGGGTAGGCATGGTGCCCGATGGTATTTACGAAATCATTTCGAAGCAGCACGAGGGTTGGGGTTACATTAAAGCCGCACGATAGAAACTGACTGTTTCGGCTTAATGGAAATTCTCGGGTACATCTGTGCCACACTCGTTGGCATTTCGCTCGGTATTTTGGGAAGCGGTGGTTCCATCCTCACCGTTCCCATCATGGTGTACCTGATGAATGTTAATCCGGTTGAAGCTACCGGCTACAGTTTGTTCGTGGTGGGAATATCGAGCGCGATTGGCGGGATAAAATATGTGAGGAAAAATTTAGTGGATGTAAAAACCGCTTTGGTGTTTGCTGTGCCTTCCATTGTCTGTGTTTTTATTACGCGGATTTTCCTGATGCCCGCCATTCCGAATCCGGTATTTGCGTCAGAAACTTTTATTGTTTCGAAAGAATTATTCATCATGCTTTTGTTTGCGCTGCTGATGATGGTGGTTGCGTATAACATGATTCGCAACGGAAATTATAAAGAGCCGGATGAGAAAGAATTTCAACCGATGAATTATATGTGGTTAGTATGCATTGGTTTTATTTCAGGACTTCTCACGGGAATCGTAGGCGTGGGCGGAGGATTCATCATCATCCCCGCGCTGGTGCTGCTGGCAAATGTTCCTGTGCGGATGAGTGTGGGAACTTCACTGCTCATCATTACTTTTAATTCGCTCAGCGGATTCGTTGGCGAGGTGATTGAACAGCATGAAAAAATTGATTACCAATTCCTGCTGCTGTTTTCAGCGCTTGCTGTGGCAGGAATATTCATCGGCTTCCGCGCTGCACTGAAAAAATCTCCTTCGCAAATCAGGAAAATGTTCGGGTGGTTTGTGCTGGTGATGGGAATCGGAATTTTTATAAAAGAAGTTTTTATCCGCTGATTATTTTTTCTTCTTCCCGGTTTTCTTCGATGCCCTGGCGCGGCTGTTGAAGTCGAGAGCGAGATTGAGCCAGTGTTCGAAATCACTTTTTGACTTTGTTCCCTCCGGACTGACGAAGACAAAACCTTTCATCGGCTTTTTGGTGAAGTCCATCGTGCGGCATCCTTTACGCTTCAGTGATACATCGTGAAGTTCAGGAGCAATGCGAGCCATGAGTTCATCCTTCAAAACGCCAACACACATTTTTCCGTTAACCATAAAGGTGAGTCCGCCCATCATGTTTTTTTCTTCCACCTGCCAAAGGACGGATTCGCCCGGGTGAAGTTTTTTCTGAGAGGAAAAATATTTTCTGACACGTTCTGCAAGTTGTTCGCTGTATGCCATGTTATTTTATGATTATGATTTTGCCGCTGCAATAATATCTCTCACTTCAAGAATTGATTTGCTGTAACCTTTCAGCACGCAGTTAATCATAGCAAGACCAATTTCGCGAAGCGTGCAGACATATTTCGGAAAGAGTGCTTTCCATACAGGATAA
>DATDOJ010000114.1:0-11341 GCA_035293345.1 Bacteroidia bacterium | reverse complement strand
TCGCTGAGCGAGGGTTGTCCGGTAGAAAAATCTTTGCTCGCGAAAGGCAGCATTTCAGCGGACGTCCACTTATCATTTTGCAGCGTTGCTTTCTGCACGCTGAAATTTGTTATGCCCATGGAATCGTTCAATGCTTTTTTGCCCACCACATTGCTTGTAGTATAGAACATTGTTGTGCCATCCCTGGAAAAGGTAGCCGTAGTGTTATGGAATTTCTTATTCACATTTTCGTTGAGCGGTTCGGCTTTGCTCCATTTGTTGTTTTCTAATTTTGAATAATATAAACTGTAGTAAGGTCTGCCGGTATAAGGAGAATATTTCGATTTGCCCGCAGCTCTTTCACCGGTGAAAACAATTCCTTCTTTGTACCTCACCGCGCTGAACTCGCTGCCGGGCGTGCTCATGCTGAGTTGAGCAACAGTGTATCGGGCAGAGTCAATCATGAGTTTGCTTTGCATGTCGCAGGAAGCAGTCATGTTTTTCGCTACCTGGTCGTTGGGATTTTCCGTGAGATATTCGTTGAGCCACTTTTTCGATTCTTCACATTTTCCATTTTGCATCAACGCCTGGGCATAATAGAATTTGTGAATTGCTTTTGCTTCGGGCAGCGCAACTGCCAGTGCGTAATTCTCTTCTGCCTTAACGGAGTTATTCAATTTCCGGTAGCAGTCGGCAAGTTTGAGCCGCGCATCGGGAATGTTCTTCTTCTTCAGCGCTTTCTCGTAACTCGCTGCGGCTTTGCTGTAGCCATAGTTGTTGTAATGCTTGTTTCCTGTTTTGTACATGGAGTCAGCGCATCCGGAAAAAATTAGTATGGCAGCGATAAAAATTAGCGGGAGAAATAAATTTAATTTTTTCATATTAAAGTAAGAATGGATTAATGAATTTAATGATGACTAAGACTATGACTAAGATTAGGACTATGAGTAGGTTTTTCTGTGATTGAGCCCAGGATGCTTTGGGAAAGTTTAAACAACATTTTAACAATGACTTCAAGTTGTTCCTTTCCTTCATCTGCCTTGCCGGATGAAATCATTCTCTTAGCAAACATGACATCTAAACATGCAGCGCATTCAAGCGAAGACCCTCTTGAAATTTCAAGAAACCTGTTTTGGTCTTTTTTGGATGACTTGCCATTACCTTCAGCAATATTGAGAGAAACGGAAATGGACGCCTTGTCAATCTGGTCAATTATATTTCTATTCCTTTCTGCAGATAAAATTATTTCATCAAGCCATGCAATGAATTTCAATGACCGTTGATAAACTTCCAGCTTCTCATGACCGAATCTTATTTTCTTTTCTTCCATTTTCTTAGTCCTGATCTTAATCTTAGTCCTAGTCGTATTTATTTTTTATAAGAAGAAAATTTAAAAGTATCTCGGCACTCTCACCTTCGGCACTTCATGCCCGAAATCGTAGCCGAGCATAAATTCATGCGAGGCAGGACCGAATTCCTTGATATCGGTTTGAATCATGTCATAAGAATATCCGAAGCGAAGCTGGGGTGTCAGTTGCAATGAGAGCAACCCGACCAAAGCATCTTCGCTGCGGTAGGAGACACCGACACCGAGCACTTTTCCGAAAAAGAAATTCGCGTTGATGTCGTAATTCACCGGGGCGTTCCGGGCATACTTCACCATCACCGATGGTTTCAATTTAAAGTTATCGCTGCTGCCGAGCACGATTCCTGTAGTGAAGAAATAGTGCATCGCATTGGAAGGTCCTGTTTTAATATCAGAGGTGCTTTTCGGATCGTCTTTCAAAAGTTCAGGAACGGAAAGTCCTGCATAAAATTTTTCTGTGTAATAATATAAACCCGCTCCTGCATTGGGACGAAATTCCGATTTGTCGCCATTTGCCTGAACATCGTCATTCAAATCAAACGTATGCAGGTCGGAAAGTTTGGCGGAGTACTGTGTTCCGCCTCCCTGGATTCCGAGAGCAAACACACCGCTTCCCGTTTCAATATGGAAAGCATAGGCAGCATTGAAATCCATGCGCGATGTAGGACCGATTTTATCGCTGATAAATGTGAAGCCCAATCCCATTTTGCCTGCCGAAATGGGACCGTGAATACTGAAGGTTGCTGTTTTTGGTGCGCCCGGAAAATCCATCCACTGCATGCGGTAAAGCGCGCAGGTGCTCAGGTAATCCTTGCTGCCTGCATAGGCAGGATTAATGGCAAGCCCGTTAAACATATACTGGCTGTAATGCGGATTTTGCTGCGCGTACAAATTGGACGCTGTGACCGCAGCCAGCAAAAACACAAATAGTTTTTTCATTTTCATACTGAATTATTTTCTGTCAATTAATTTTTTTGTTGCTTATCGTCTCACTTCAACAAATCCTTTTTTGATGATGGTCTCGTTGTCAATTTTTATCACGAAAAAATACGTGCCTTCCGGCAGTTCATCACCACCGCTGTTAATTTCTGTTCTTCCCTGCCATTCGTTTTTGTAAGCCGATTGCGAAAACACCTCGCTGCCCCAGCGGTTGAAGATGATGAGTTTGTTATTCGGATGTTTATGTAGTCCGCTGAAAATAAGCCGGTCGTTTTTATCGTCACCATTCGGAGTAATAAGTTCGTTGTATTCCAGCGTGCCACAGGTGTCGAGTCCGTCATGCGTCACGGTGAGTTGAGTCGTATCGCTGCAGGTTCCGTTTACCACTGTCCAGAGGAAAACACTCACACCCGTGTCAATACTCAGTACTATTGATGCCGGACTGTTAGGTGAAACAATAGAACCGGTACCCGAAACCAGCGACCACGTTCCGCCTCCCGATGATGGAGGAACAGCAGTGAGTTCCGTATCGTTAGCGCAGGTATGATAATCGGTTACAACCTGCGCGGGAATAAACTCGTCTATCTGAACATCAATGGATTGAGGATGACTGGAACAGCCGTCAACAATCCGTATCACCGTATAAAGTCCATCATCATTATAAGTGACACCGTTACGGACAGGATTTTGGGAATTATCGGTGTAGCCGTTTGGTCCGCTCCATGAATATGTTTCATTGCCTAACAAAAATGTATCGGAGTAGAGCAAGAGAACAGTATTCGGACCTTCACAAAGCGGACTGTTGCTCGAAGCAACAACTGAATCGGGCAATGGTTTTACGAACACATCAACCGTTGCAGTGCCGGTGCAGCTGGCAGTAGAAACAGAAACTGTAACTGTGTATGTTCCTGCATTTGAAAAATCAGCAGGGTTGATTGTAGGGTTCTGCGATGTAGATGTAAACCCTGCAGGACCTGTCCAGGAATATGTTGCTCCGTTTAATGTATCAGCCCAAAGCGTGAACGGAGATTCATCGCAGACAGAGTCGGGAGTTGAAACAGCCGTAACAACAGGGTTTGCAAACACAGAAACAATTGTTGTAGCAAGTGAACTTGGGCAGCCATTTACAATTGCATAAACAACATAGACACCAGTCATGGTAACTGTGGCGCTTGCGATGTTTGGATTCTGAGTGCCGTCACTGAATCCGATAGGACCCGTCCAGTTGTACGTTGCGCCAACGATGTTGCTTGCCGAAAGATTAATGGTTGCCCCCTCGCACACAGGGCTGTTGCTTGAAGCAACCGGAGCAGTAGGAGTTTGGTTTATGGTAACGTACTGAACATAGATTAATGAAGTGCATCCGCTGTCCTGAACAACAAGAGTAATGGAATCGTTTCCTGCCGTGGACCACGTAATAAGATACGGACCGGCACCTGAACCGCTTATCGTATCACCACTTCCGAAATTCCAGGTAAACGTTGCGCCTGATGATGCATTTCCTGTGTAAGTAATGGTGGCAACTTCATCGGTGCAGAATACAGAACCCGAAACAGTGAATATACTTTGCGGAGTATTGATGACATTGACCTGCGATGTCGCAGAACCGGGACATCCTGTAGCATCTGTAGCAACGAAAGTGTAGGTTGTTGTCGAAGCCGGCATGGCGGTAGTCGTGTCATTGGTGGTTGTGGTAAGCCCCGATGCCGGAGTCCAGGAATAGGAAAGATAATTTGTGGTGTTGAAGGTAATGCTCCAGTCAAGAAGAGTTCCAATGTCAACTCCTGCCCAATCAGTAATCAGCAGCGACCAGGTGCCGTTAATCTGTGAACCGTCAAGGGTTGGCGAAAACGGGTCGTCAGGAAGCCACGTTCCTGTATAGGGTGGTGCGCCAAATCCAATCGGAGTAGTTGCCGTTGGCGAGAAACATGTACTGGTTAAATCTGCACCGAATGTGCTTTGAAACGAAAGATAAATAAAAGAAGCATTAGGTGCCTGGAGAATCAATTGTAAATCTCCGGTCCATGTATGAGATACATTCAGGCAAACTGAAATCAGAGGATTTGCAATGAACGAGTTTGGTTGAATTCCGCTCACCACAATGTCGGATTGAATTCCCGGAGCGGGAAAATCAGGTATCGGAACCGGGGTATTGTTTGAAAACGTGAGAGGAACAATAATGGAAGTGTCGTACACTGCCGAACCAATCAACATCACACTGTCGCCATTGCAGAACGTGGAAGACGTTGGTGTAACCGAAGCGGACAGCCCGGGCAAAATCTGAATCGTGTTTTGAAAAATATTTGTTCCGGTTCCGCACGATGAAACGAGTGTTACTGTATAATTTCCGGCAGCAGCATAAGCATGAGTCGGATTTACATCTGTTGAGGTATAAGTGTCACCGAAATTCCAGTTGAAGCCGAGATTCAGGTTCGAGGTTGAAGAAGCATTGGTAAATGCAACCGCCTGACCGGCACACAGCGAATCAGGATGTGTGAAAAACGGTGTAGGCGCACCACCGAAGACAGCAGTTGTTCCCGTGAAATCAAGGGTGAAGCCGATGGCTCCGGATGTGAATCTTGAAACAAGAATAGCATAAGTATTTCCCGCAGCAACTGTGTAGAAAATTCCGCAGCTTGGTCCTGCGCAGCCAATGCCTGTAACCACAGCGCTCGTTGGGTCATTGTTGCACCTCACCTCGAAACCGGGACAGCCCGTGGTGACATCGAACAATGCAAAATCATAGTTGGCATTTCCGTTCGGTGTAATTGTAAAATACAAATCACCGGTAACAGTCGGGGTAAACTGGTACCAATGCGAACCGGCATCGGGAGCGCCAAAAAAACAAAACGGACTTTCAGCAAGCGTCCCGCTTCCAGCCGTGTTTACAGGAAGATAAATCGTGGATGTATCGCAGATGTATTCAGCCGTGAAGCAATCCTGCGAGGGCTGCATCGGTCCGGGGCTTCCGGTATTTTCAACACAAATTCCGAACGTGCCGCTGCTGTTTGCGTTTCCGTCAACCAGAATGTAATAGGTGTTTCCTGTAGTGAGTCCGCTGACTGTAAAATCGTTTAAAAGATTCACAACTGAAATATTTTCCTGGCATGCAATCAGTGTGAGCGCCCCGCACGTGCCGCTGTAAACGGCAACCTGCGTGTTGTTAAGTGTGTAGCCGGTGAAATTAGTGCTGATATGCACAGACGAACTGTCGGGCACAAAAGTGAACCAAACCGTGTGGCTTACCGTGTTCGGATTCCAGCATGAAGGCGCAGCGTCACTCGCTTCAACGGTGGCGTTGGTGTTATCATACGAAACGGAGGCGCACATTCCGGTGGTGACGGTGAGCGCAGTGGCATTAATGCAGGAATCGTTTGCCGGCTGTGCATAGAGCGCAACGTGCGCGAACAAAAGCATTGCGGCAGTTGAAAGTAATCGTTTAAACATTATAATCTGATTTGATTTTTAAAAGATGAAAAACAAAAAGTCAATAATTTTCCTGGGTTTGCAATGATAAATATTTTTAATAAATGATTATTTGAAAATATTTCTTTTTGCTGACATGTATTTCATGGCAGAGTGAAGTTCAACTCGACAAAAAATAATTGCTGTGCTATCGGCTGTTTCCATCCGATAGTTTTTTCTCACAAGGTGCCAGGTGAAAAGAACACCTGCCGGCACAGAATCATCTCTGCACTGTCTTTTTAAAAAAAATCCAAAACATGATTTCTATCATATTGCATAAGACATTTTTTTCAGAGTATTACATACAAAGTTTTTTCTCATGTCAGATTTAAGAATGACATTTTACAGTACTTCCTTGTTCCACCTGTTGCAGAATTTTATGTTGAACCCCGCACGTTCAATGCTGCATGCCTTGCATACAATGCTGCGCCACGCACGTTCAATGCTGCATCCCACGCATACAATGCTGAACTCCGCAGGTTCAATGCTGCATCCCGGAAGTTCAATGTTGAACCCCGCGCATGCAAGGTTGAACCCCGCAGGTTCAATGCTGCATCCCGGAAGTTCAATATTGAACCCCGCGCATGCAAGGTTGAACCCCGCAAGTTCAATGTTGAATCCCGTGCATTCAATGTTGAATGTCGCAGGTTCGGCATTGAATTCTCCGCATTCAATATTGAATCTCCCGTATTCAAGGTTGAATATCCGGTATTCAAGGTTGAATTTTCAATATTCAACGCAAAAAATCAAAATTTCGAGGTTGTGTCTTTCCCACGGGCATCCGCCCTGAATGTCTTGACATTCATCCCGCCAATCAATAACTCAATAATTCAATAAATCAACAAATCATTAAATCCAACTAACATGATAAAATTCTTTGTAAAACTCGGTCTTAAAGACCTCAACATTGCCGCCTTGGTTGCCTTGGCGCGGCTCATTGTAACCAAAATGGGGCTGCTGCCTCCGCTCGTCATTACGCCCGACCCTCCGCTGGCTGACGTAACCACTGCGGCAAATAAAGCAGAAGCATCGGCAGCGGGTGTGGCGGCAGCCAAGAGCACGCTGGCTGAAAAAGTCGCCATTCAGGACACCGATGAACAGGCGCTGCGCGACCTGCTCACAGGCGAAGGCAGAACGGTGGACAACAAAGCCAAAGGCGACAAGGCATTCATAGAATCGTGCGGCATGCAGGCAACCGACACGCCATCGCCTGTGGGTGAATTGCCGCGTGTCGAAAACCTTTCGCTCACCCATGGCGACAACCCGGGCGAAGTGGATGCGCACTGGAACCGCGTGAAGAAAAGCCGCAACTACACTGTGCAAACTACAGCCGACCCGCCCGGCAGTGCACCGTGGGTAACGAGAGTGACGCCAACTAAATCGTCTGTCACCATCACCGGGCAAACGAGCGGAGCAAAAGTTTGGGTGCAGGTGTGCGCCAACGGAACGGCAGGAGCCGCTCCCTTCAGCGACCCGGCTGTGATTGTAGTGCCGTGAGGTAATGACCAACCCCTAAAGAGTTCCGAACTCTTTAGGGGTTTCTTTTCAAATTAAACCTGAATGGAACTTTTATTTCTGCAAACAAGTTGATGGTGGTTCGTTAAATTGTCGTACTTTTATTCCACTGCTTGCTCTGCAAGCGGTGGAATTTATTTATGAGAAAAATATTTATAATAACTTTTTTATTATTTACTCTTACTTCATACTCACAGAAGCAAGATAGGGTATGGTGCTTTGGATTAGGAACGGGCATTGACTTTAATGACACATCAAACCCTGTTCCTTTTACTTCTGCTATTCCGCAAATGGCTCTTGTAAGCTATGCTTCAATTGCTGACAGCCTAGGAGATTTATTATTTTATGCAGCAGGAGTTGAATGGGACACTTTTGGAGTTAAAGTTTGGAATAGAAACCATCTGCTGATGCAAAATGGTGACAGCATCGGAGGGCATCCGAATAGGGGACAGTGTTGTTTAATTATTCCTAACCCATCATCATCCAATTTATATTATTTATTTACAATTCAATACAAGACAAATTCTTCCTCAAATATTTTCTATTCATTGATAGATATGTCAATGAATGGTGGATTGGGTGCCGTCACACAAAAAAACATATTGATCTTTAATGATTCACTAACGGAACATTTTAGTGCGGTGAAACATGCGAATGGGCGAGATTGGTGGTTAGTACTTCGGAGATACGTGGACAACAAATATTATAAATTGTTAGTTTCCTCAAATGGCATTAACGGACCATACACTCAAAACATAGGTTATTCGCCTCCCATTTACTATGGTGAGATGGAATTTTCAAAACAAGGAAATAAAATGGTGATTGTTAGTCCTTATGGATACATTGACTTGTATGATTTTGACAGATGCACTGGGAATTTAAGTAACTATGTGGATTTAGGAGAGCATATATCGACTGATCCAAATTATCAATATTATGGATGTGCTTTTTCGCCCAATGAAACCAAATTATATGTATCTACAAGTCCTATCAATATAAACATGATTAAGCATGTTGTTCAGTATGATTTGATTTCGGCAAATATTATGGCAAGCAAACAAATTATTTACACATACGCTGACACAATGAATTTTGTTTTTGGACAAATGCAACTTGCTCCTGATGGGAAAATCTATATTTCTAAAAGTTATGGATATGGCTCAAATACCAACAACGTTTATGATCAAAATTTAGATTATATTACAGATCCGAATGCTTCGGGGGCTGCCTGTAATTATTGTTCAAATTGCTTTAGCTTGCAGGGGCATGGTTTAAGTAAACTGGGTTTACCAAATAATCCAAATTATAATTTACGAAATCTAATTGGAAGCCCCTGTGATACACTTGATGTTGGAATCGAGGAAAATTATTTTGCAAATAACAATTATAGTATTTATCCAAATCCCTTTCATGATAAAGCTACGTTATCTCTGAGTGAGTATTGTTCCTCATGCACTTTAGAAATTTACGATGCACTTGGACAAAAAGTAACCTCCAAGAATTTTTCAGGATGGCAAACAGAAATAAATCGCTCGACAATGAAGAGCGGTATTTACTTTTTCTCAGTGAGTGATAGAGAAAGAACTATTTTTACAGGGAAATTGATAGTGGAAAAATAATTTTCCGGTGTCAGATTATTTATCATCTTTGCATCCCTTTTTGCTAAACGGTATGCGGAGAATACCTGATGCAAATAAGCAATAATCAATAAACAATAATCATTTAAAAATGCCTGTAAAAATCCGACTTAAAAGATTAGGTAAAAAGGGAAATCCCTATTACCACATCGTGGTGGCTGACAGTCGTGCTCCGAGAGATGGAAAACTCATTGAAGAAATCGGTTCGTATGACCCGACTTCAAATCCTGCAACCATCGTTCTCGACAACGACAAAGCCATTGCATGGCTTAACAAAGGAGCGCAGCCCACGGACACAGCACGTGCCATACTTTCCTACAAAGGAGTGCTCTACAAGCAGCACCTTCAGAACGGAGTTGTCAAGGGCGTGCTGACAGCCGAGCAAGCCGAAGAAAAATTCAGCACATGGCTTGCCGATAAAGAACATAAGATTATCGAGAAGCGCTCGCGTGTGATTACGGAAAAGAAAAAATCCGCTGAAGAAGCCCTCACAGCCGAAAGCAAAAAGAAAGAAGAACGCGCAGAAATCATCCGCAAGAAAAACATTCCGCCTCCGGTTGAAGAAAAACCCGCAGAAGAAGCACCCGCAGAAGCTGCTGCAGAAGATGCAGCTCCCGAAGCATCAGCGCCTGAAGCACCTGCTGCCGAAGGTAGTGATGCACCGGCTGCAGAATAATTTTGTAGTCACAAGTAAAAAAAATCTCCCGCAGATGGCGCAGATTGACGCAGATAGTTTCTGCGGGTATCAGCGTAATCTGCGGGAAACTTTTTTTTGCAGCTTTATTTTTTTTCGCAAAACAATCGTTCATGAAGCAAAACGACTTTACTGAAATCGGTTTCATCCGTAAAGCAAATGGTTTCAAAGGTGAAGTGATTCTCGCTTTGCATTCTGAAAATGCCGAAGATATTTCCAACAACAAATTTCTTTTCATCGACATGGACGGAAGCATGGTTCCGTTTCTCGTAGAAAAACTTTCTGACGAATCAGGGAACATTATCGTCAAGTTAGAGGATGTGGACACGCATGAAAGCGCAAGCGCACTTCTCGCGCGCATTGTTTATTTACCCACTGATGAACTTTCCGAAAGCACAGAGGAAAATAGTTTCAGCGACCTGACAGGATATGCGGTGATTGATAAAGTGAAGGGATTGCTCGGCACGGTGAAATCAGCTTCGGAAATGCCGGGGCAGTTCATCATCTGTTTTGAATACAGCGGGGCAGAGGTGCTGCTGCCGCTGCATAAGGAAACTCTTTTGAAAATTGCAAAGAAGAAAAAAGAATTGCACGTGAAGCTGCCTGACGGACTGCTTGAAGTGTACATCAAAAACAAAAAGTAAGAATTCCCCTTTTTCATCTCAGTAAAAAAAATTACTTTGGCAGAAACGTTCGCCAAAGGACGAATCCGTCTTTCAGCGGAAAACTGTGTATGTCGGAAAGTACTTTCAGGTTCAGGCAATTTACTGTTCATCAGGAAAAATGCGCGATGAAGGTCGGCACCGATGCTGTGCTGCTCGGCTCATGGGTGAATGTATGTGATGCAAAAAATATTCTCGACATCGGCACAGGCACAGGAATCATCGCCATGATGCTTGCTCAAAAATCAAATGCTGACATTGATGCAATTGACATTGATCTGAACGCCTGCATCCAGGCACGGGAAAATGTCAGCGGTTGTTTGTGGGCGGAAAGAATTTCCATTCACAATACTTCTTTCCAGGAATTTTCTGCCACTGCAAAAAAGAAATATGACCTCACTGTTTCCAATCCTCCATACTTCAGTGATGCTCCCAAGCCGCTGACGCTTGAGCGTATTCAATCGCGCCACACCGACATGCTTCCGTTTAATGAACTTGTTGCAGGAGTGAAAAAAATTATTTCACCCGAAGGAAAATTATGTGTCGTGCTTCCCTGCCGCGAGGGCGCTGCGTTTATGGATGAAGCATTGAAGCAGGGTTTATTTTGCGGAAACATTCTGCATGTGAAAACAAAAATGGAGAAGCATGAAAAAAGATTGCTGATGGAATTTTCACTTCACCTCAAAAGCATGGAGGAAAAAGAAATGGTAATCCGCTGCAGCGAAAATGAATTCAGCAAGGAGTATGTGGAGATGACGAAGGAGTATTATTTGTAACTCCTCACCCTGACCCTCTCCAAAGGAGAGGGAGCAGCTCCTTGCTATAGAGTTTCTTCCTCAAAAACAATCCCGAAACTTTCCAGTTCCCTCAACACCGGCTCATAAAATTCCTTTGCCACCGGAATCATCACCCCACGTGATTTTATTTTATCAGCGAGAATAAGTTTCGCAGCAATGCCCAGCGGCAAGCCAACTGTTTTTGCCATTGCTGTGTAAATTGCATTATCACCTTTTACCACGAGAGAAGAAACTATTTTCTTCCCGTGTCCCTTGTCTCTTTTCCCTTGCCCCTCAACACTAAATTG
>DATDOJ010000113.1:0-9969 GCA_035293345.1 Bacteroidia bacterium | reverse complement strand
AATGATGACAGCTGTTAGCTTAATGATGACAGCTGTTAACTTAATGATGACATCTGTTAACTTAATGATGACAGCTGTTAGCTAAATGATGACATCTGTTAACTTAATGATGACAGCTGTTAGCTTAATGATGACAGCTGTTAATTAAATGATGACAGCTGTTAGCTAAATGATGAACACGGTTAGGAAAATGATGAATTAACTTTAAAAAATTAAGGTATATATGCCATTTAGGAACAGAAAACAGCATTATTACCCTTTTGCTGTGGCTGACACCGAAGCAAAGAATCATCAACCTGCCTGTCACCTGCAAGCCCAGGCAATG
This sequence comes from Bacteroidia bacterium, assembly GCA_035293345.1. Classification (GTDB taxonomy): domain Bacteria; phylum Bacteroidota; class Bacteroidia; order AKYH767-A; family 2013-40CM-41-45; genus 2013-40CM-41-45. Next base: position 9,644 of record DATDOJ010000113.1, on the reverse strand, counting down.
GTAGGCAGGTCTCCGGAGAGACGATAAAGGTCTTCGGGGATTTTATATTTTTGGGATGCCAGACGAAAAGTAAAAAGTGATTTGTTATTTATTCACAAGAATTTTTCCGCGGGTTTGGGGGGAGGAATTTCCTTTTATAAAAAATAAATATAATCCCTTAGAAATATCTTTAGTATTCCAAGTTATCGTTCCTTTCTTACCCGAAAGAATAAATTCATTTATCACCCTTCCGGAAATATCGGTTATCAATAAAGTTTCCTGTTCTTCACTTGAAGGCAAACTATAAGTGAATACCGTGAAATCCATTGCAGGATTAGGTGCTACATGCAATGATGATTGATTATCCAAATCAGCATAGTTTTGTCCGTCTGTTCTGAAATTGTTAGGTGTATAGTCGCAGGGATTCTCCATAATTGTTTCAACATCCTGCTTTGCAACTTCATTCAAAAGAGTAAGATGCTCGATGTTAGTTTGGCATCTGTAGCTTTGAACATAAGGAAGGTCATCTTCTTCTGCCCATGCTAAAATATTATCCAATATTGGTAAAGCCAGTTCGCGCCTATCCGCTAAGCGATAAACATCGGCTTTCTCCATGCTTGCAGTAATAAGCTTGTTGTAATCATAGGAAGAAGTATCCGATGCTTCTTCGATAATGTTATCAAGAACTTCTATTGTCTCCACTATTTCGATAGCAAGTGAAACAGAGTTTTCGGCACGGGTAATCTGACCTGAAAGAAAGGCACTTCCCAGTGATTCAAGCATTTTTTTATGACCTAAAGACAAAACCTGCATTTCATCAGCAGTCGGGTTTTCAATATCTGCAGTCAGAATCTGATAGAACAAGGAAACTGCTTCACGAAAATTATTTTCTGCCTGTGTGTTTTGCATTGTTCCGATAGCTGTCTGTGTTGCTTCATTAATTTGTGTTTCATCAAAATCCTCAGTAGTAATTTCATCGCAGTCAGGACAGACATAAAGAGGGTCATTATCGCGGCATTCTGGGCAAGTTGGTACTGCTTGTCCACAAGGGACGGGAACAATAGAATTAAAATCATTAATCGTTATCGAACAAGGTCCGAATAAATCACCCTGTAAATAATAGTCAGCAGAAGAAATCGGATTGCCTGCCGAGTTCCATTTATTATTATTTGCATCGATGGAAGCATTTCCCGCACAGGAATATAAAATGCCATTTACAGCATTTTGGGTCCCGCTCGTAAGCGGAGTTAAATCATTATATCCACCATTCAAATTAATTATGGAAGCATAATCAGCAAAAATGGTTGTGCCATTATTAGTTGCCGTAACCTGTGCACTTTGACCCGTTGAATAAACATCATAGCTCATGTCCAAGCTTGACAGCCAATTCAAATAAATCCCGTAGGAAGTATTGCTTGCAACTGCACCACATTGCACATACAAAGGTGTCCGTGTCACATATATTCCGGTATTATTGCCTATTACAGCAGGGTCGACCATGTATAAGTTTGAGGAACCTGTGCCAGAGAAATTTATTCCTGTCGGATTAGGATTACTGACATACCCGATATGACCATAATCTGTCTTACAAGGAAATGACATGGCAAGAGCATACCACCCGGAACTGATATTGTCATAGAAGAAACAATTATGAAGATAAACTCCTTTGTCCTGAGTCCATAATCCAGTGTTACAATTTCTGAATATTGAATTAGAAATATTCAAAGGATACCCGCTATAAGTCAAGAAAGCATAAATTCCATATTTACCATATTCAAAAATACAACCATTGTTGATGCTTATATTTTGCTGACCGAAAAGAGTAAGACCTCTGTGCGCATTGTACGGATTCGGATTGCCAGGGTCATTAACTCTAATCGTTGAAGTAATGCGTGCATTATTGAAATTAATATCTGTTTGTCCTCCGCTCATCTGCAAACGGGAATCAGCGCCAATTGCAATTGTTCCTGATGAAGCTGAAAATAAAACAAGATTATCCGGAGTATAAAGCGACTCCTGTGTAATTTCTAAAAACTTTTTGTATTTGTTTGTACCCGTGAAAGTCATTGAACAATTTATTCCAGCAGTGACGTTTTGTGTAGGCCAAGTTGTAGTATTGCTGAAGCGTACAAATCCATATTGCGATGTTGAGTGAATGAAAGTAAAATTTGAATTGTCTTTGATGTTAAGGTTTCCTTGAATTTCAAGAAGTGCACTGACTCCATTTAATTCTATGTTTGTGAGCGGCAACCCAAGTGTATTTGTGTTTTCACCATATTCAAGCGTTCCGGTTGATTCAATAATCACTTCCCCTCCATCATGAACAATCAGATTTGAACCTGCCTCAAGAATAAGTTTGGAACCATTGCGGACAATAACTTGCGCACCGCTTTCAATTTCAAGTTTGCTGTTGTCATTCAATTTCAAAGTGCTTCCGTTATCTACAATCACTGTAGAATTTGGTTCAAGATGAAAATATGAATTGGGGAGACAAGTTAACACTGTTGGCTTAGTAAAATATTTTTCTCCGTTAATTTCTTCTACCTTCTCGAATTCGGTAGGGCTTTTCCCTCTATCCAGCAATATTGTTTTACTGTCTTTCAGATTTAAAGAAGGTTGAGCGACATTAAAATCATTTTGGCTTAATATTATATTACTACACCAGCGGACGTCCCTGTCCACATCATAATCATCCCACCTTACTTTTAACTTTACTGCTCCCGTAGAAAAGATATTTTCTTCCAAAATAGTTATCGATAATCCGTTCAGCCAAATTTTATCATTTTCATAACTACCACGAGGATCACTATAAGAACCTGTTCTAAAAGTATAAACGGGAACAGATGCAGGATTAGTGGCTATGGATAATATTTTTTTTCCGTCAATCGGGCATCCAAAATCACAATGAAAGGCAACGGCATCGTTTCCTCTTCCCAACCTGTTCCATAAGATGTTCGGTCCTCCAGCCGGAAAATATATTCCCATATTCGTTCCTCCATCTATTGCTGGATTGTCGCCAATATAATCGGAGTTGTCGGTATTCGGGAGACCATAAAGGTCGGACCACCCGGTAAACGGATTGGGTTTAACATCTGGACTATATTTATCCGTAATAGTAGTTGGCGGGTTTGTAATCGTCCATCCGCAAGGTGCGGGGCCAGTGGCATTCGGTCCATAAACATAATCATAGTTGCCATCGGCTGTTAAAGGCAACAACCATCCTCCTGAACCATTCGGATGAAAATTATCTGTAGAAAAAATATTAGGAATATTATTTTCATCTTTTTGGTCCTTTCCCACCTGAATCTGTGAATAAATTCCCGGCACCCAATCCGTTCCGCATCCTTCTCCATTAGTCCAGTTCGCATCATGGTCATAGACATTCCACAGCTGGTGATTCTCAATCCATAGGTATTGGCTTTTGACATCTCCATAATTTTGCCAATTAATATGCGGGAGTTTGATTTGCAGAGCATCCCCATAAGTCACAAAATCCCGCAGAATATATGTTCCGTCAGAAGAACTAACCGGGTTAGTAATTATATTCAAATCAGTGGCCACCTCGGCATTAATATTATTTCCGTCTCTCGCGCTAATCAGCATATTTTTATCCGGAGGATTATTCCATCCCAGATGTTTCCTGTCCCATCCGCAAACAACATTTGACATACCTCCTCCAATTGACTGCGTACATAATCCCCACGGCTCTGTAGCAGCCATAAATGTGCCTGTGAGGTCTCCAGAATGCCAATTATTACCTCCATACATAGCATGAAAAATTTCCTGAAGCATAAATTTAAAACCTCCTATGTCAGCGCACATTCTATAAGCACAGCCATTTTCAAATCCAGTAAAAGGACCGATTGGCGTAATTTGACTTTGCCCAGGAGTACATCCATATCCTTGATTACATCCCCATATGGGAATATTTCTCCAGCATATTACTAAAAAATCAATCATTGTATTAGTTGATGGAGGTTTTATTAAACCAGCATAAGGCGAAGGCACAGTATATTTATCAAAGTCAGATAACTGTGTATTCGGATCACCAAAATGTTGCCCCGGACTGGAAAGGATTGTATTCAATTGAGTAAGAACATTACCAAAAGGGTTATTTGCAAGAGCACATGGTACCTGGATTACCTGGTTGACATAATCACCAAGTAAAATGAATTGCCCGAAAGAAGCATCGTGATAAATTTTTGTAATATAGGAAGTAGGTCCTCCGACTGGAAGAAAAGCATCAAAATAATTTCCTGCATTAGTTGGTAGACTTCCCGCAGGCCAGTTTGGTTGTGCAGCGTCTCCACAGGAACCGCCAACTGCTTCTGCAAAAACAAGCATCACCTTTAAAGGAGTTGCAGTTGGCGTATGAACTGGAATACCATATCCGCTTTCGGAGTTCTGTTGAGCAATCAAGCAGGGAAAATTGCAGGATGCGATAATTAAAGACAAAAGAAATTTCATGAGGTAATTTTTTTTCTTTTTCATGGTGGTAGATTTTATTTGGTGAGAATAATTTTCTTAACGACTTCGCCTTTTGCAGAATTAATTTTCAGGAAATAAATGCCCCGTGACAAAGCACTTAAATCTATTTCCGTATTTTTTGTTTTTGAGATAACAGATTTTACTTCCTGTCCCATTACATCATATAAAAAAATCTCGTATGGATTGAACCCGTTACTTATTTTTATAATGCCGGCACAAGGATTCGGATAAATTAAAATATTGTTATTACCAATTATTGTATTCTCTCCCAGAAGAAGACCTGTCCATGCTTCCACCTTGAAAGTGAAATAGCCATTCATAAGAGAAGTATTCGGATTGCCGAATGCAGTTAACAAAGTTATACTATCTCTTGCCCGGCAAAACCAGGATGCTGTATCCGAAATAACTATATTATCATTTGTAGAACTGCAATTTAACCAGTTGCCGTTTTCATGCACACCACAAAAAGAATATGCAAAATAAAGTATTCCCTGCGCCCGCGGCAACGGGTCTTGGTCCGGAAAAGGTAATGAATCGCTTCTGAACAAACTTACATCCCAACTGAAACGCAACGGCCAATTACCATTCTGAAAATGAATTTCTGAAATACTTGTGTTCGGGAAATAATTAAACCATAAATGCGAAATATTTACTTTATAGATTGAATCACACAATGGGGGGGTGCTGCACCCAGGGAAGTACCATTTCGCATGAAAGTCAAACGTATCAACTGGAATTAATTTTTCATTGTAAATAGTATCATGTAAAGAATGTCCGTAATCGGCAACTGAGTCATAACCGAGATATAAAGTATCTTTCAATCCACTTGCCTCTTCAAAGTAAAGCGCCATTGACCATTTGGGTTGCTGCATGGCTCCTGGAATTTGAGCAGTTAAAAAATTACAGAGCAAACAATAAAGAAAAACAAAAAAATATTTTTTTCCCGATGAAACACTTCCCGATAAAAGCGGGACAGGCGGGACTTTATTTTTCTGATTTGATGTTTTTGTCTTCAGCATGTTAAAAGATTTTAATAACTGAAATGAAAAACCTTCCGGGAGATGACCAACAAATAATTATGCAGAGATAAGGATTATTTCGGAATAAAAAAATGATATGAGGTTAAGGGGAGAAAAAAACTTTGGTGAAAGGATGGAAGGGAGATGTGATGTAATTTCCTTTTATCTTGGCAGCAAAGAATCTTATAAATGCGAAACAGCACCAAGCTAAAAACGCTGCTGCTCAAATACACCATTTCACTCGACATGGGCGATGATGAAATTTTTAAATTGCTCCTTACCGATAAACAAACCAACGAGGCGCAGATGTTTGAAGGAAAGTCATACAGCATGGTGCTTGGCAAGGCATTCAGCTATTTGCTGAAGCAATTGAAAGCTGCAGGTTAAGCGAAGTAAATTTTTCGCCAGGTTATCAGTCGTCTGCATTCATTTATATTTGCAATGAATAAATCAAAAAGTTTTTCTTATGACATCAAATGAAATTAAAAGAGAAATTCAAAACGTCCTCGATAAAGTGCCCGATGCACTGCTAAGCGACATTCTCGATTATTTAAAGACCATCCGCGAAAAATCAGTTCACTCTGTGCGCCTGTCCAGCGACCTCCGCAAAATCATTTCCGAAGACATAGAGCTGCTCGAAAAACTCGCTCAATGACAGATGTTAATGAAGCACTAAAGATTCATCGTGTTCTTAAACAGTAATTAAACTTCATTTGCTGCCAGGGTGAGATTTCTTAATTAACATTTCACTGTTACAAAGCCGCTGCGGTAAAATTATTTACTGAATTAAACTTCTTTAGTTTTATCACGTAATAAAACAGCAAATGAATTTCATCAAGCGGCTCCTCCCCCACCTGAAAGACAAATATGTGTTAGCCACCCTGATTTTTTTAGTGTGGCTTACGTTTTTCGACCGCAATGATTTTTTCGCCCAGCACACCTACAGCAGCAAGCTGAAAGAACTGGAAACAGAAAAGCAATATTACATTGACGAGATTCAGAAAAACAAGACAGCGCTTGCATCGCTCATGGGCAACAAAAAGAATCTTGAAAAATTCGCCCGCGAGAAATACCTGATGAAAAAAGACAACGAGGATATTTTTCTTGTCGTCAGGGAGAAATGATAATTTTCTCGCAGATGTCGCTGATGAACGCAGATAAAATTTAAATTAGTTTCTGCGAATATCTGCGCAATCTGCGGGAGATTTTTTTACTCAATAAAATTTACTTGCTAAAATGTTCGAAGAACAACGCCTGAAAACAGTTGTTCAGGTTATTGAGTCATATCGTTTTCAGAAACCGCTTTCTGTTTTTCTTCGGGAGATGTTTCGTTTTCAGCGAAGCATGGGTTCAAGAGACAGAAAAATTATTTCACAATGTGTTTATGGTTTCTTTCGACTTGGCAAATCAATTCCATCTCTTCCGATACCTGAGCGAATTGCAATCGGTTTGTTTCTGACAACTGAAAATCCAGGTGATTTTTATTTGTGGTGTATTGAAAAACATTCCTCGTTGAATGCTGTCACTACTGTAGAGAACATAAAGGAAAAAATAATTCAGGTAAAAAATTCTTATCCTGCATTTTCAGAAAATAATATTTTTCCGTTTAGTGAATTTCTTTCTCCGGAATTAAATGCTGAAGAATTCTCTCTTTCTTTTTTGCGAAAGCCAAAGACATGGATACGCGTCAGAAAAAAAAATCGCAGGGACGTGCTAAATGAACTTAAACAAAAAAATATTCCTTACACAGTTGAAGAAGGAACGGATGCAGTTAAAATCCAAAGCACTTTTCGCCTCGAAGATTTTCAAACGTTCAGTAAAGGATATTTTGAAGTCCAGGATTTATCCTCACAGCACACAGGAAATTATTTTACTCCCAAACCCAATGAAAGTTGGTGGGATGCCTGCTCGGGGAGTGGTGGAAAATCCTTGCTTCTTTTCGAAAAAGAAAGTTCCGTAATGTTGACTGCTACTGACACTCGCGAAAAAATTTTATTCAATCTGAAAGAGCGTTTCAAACGAGCAGGAATAAAAAATTACAAAACAGAAATTCTGAATCTTGAAACGGAATCATTGTCAACAGACGAAATGTTTGACGGAATTATTGTTGACGCACCCTGCACCGGCACAGGCACATGGGCACGTTCTCCGGAGTGGCTTTCGTTCTTTAATCCTGATTCGGTAAACGAATATTCTGAGAAGCAAAAGAAGATTGTCGGGAATGTGATTAAGAATCTGAAAATTAATTCTCCCCTTGTTTACATTACGTGTTCTGTTTTCAAAAGTGAAAACGAAGACAACATAAAATACTTTTCAGAAAATTTTAACTTGTCGCTTGAATCCTCAGCATACATTAAAGGATATGACAAGGGAGCGGATACTTTATTTGTTGCGAGAATGATTAACTGATGTTACGCAGAGCTTATTTTCCCGCTGATTTCGCAGATGTCCGCAGACATTCATTTTATATCTTCTGCGAAAATCAGCGCAATCTGCGGGAAACATTTGAGTTATCAACATACTACCCTATGTATTATGTTAAATCCATGCGTAACATCAGTGATTAAGAAATAATTTTATCAATGCCCTTTGTGCGCGAGGTAGCGCTCCGCATCAATTGCAGCCATGCAACCTGTTCCCGCAGCAGTTACTGCCTGTCTGTAAATATGGTCCTGCACATCACCGGCAGCATACACACCTTCAATATTTGTTCGTGTTGAACCGGGAATTGTTTTAATGTATCCCGCTTTATCCATGTCAATAACTCCTTTGAAAATTTCCGTATTGGGCGAGTGACCGATGGCAACAAAAAATCCTGTGACAGCAAGTGTACGCTCTTCTTTGGTGTTGACATTTGCAATACGAACTCCATCAACTGTTTTTTCCCCGAGAATTTCTTTTGTCTCTGAGTTGTAAATCATTTCAATGTTGGGAGTATTCTGAACACGGTGTTGCATTGCCTTGGAAGCGCGCAACTCATCTCTCCGCACAATCATGTAGACCTTTTTGCAAAGTTTGGCGAGATAACTTGCTTCTTCGCAAGCCGTGTCACCGCCACCTACAATCGCCACATCCTGCTGGCGAAAGAAAAATCCGTCACATACAGCGCAGGCGGAGACACCGAAACCATTCAGTCGTTGTTCCGATTCCAATCCAAGCCATTTTGCAGACGCACCTGTGGAAATAATTACGGTGTCGGCAGTAATAGAATACTTTTCATCAACGATAACTTTATGAGGAGGCCCGTTAAACTCAACAGCAGTAACGTAACCGAAGCGAACATCCGTCCCGAAACGTTGCGCCTGCTTCATAAAATCTTCCATCATCTCAGGTCCCTGAATTCCTTTCGGGTAACCCGGATAATTTTCAACTTCAGTGGTGATTGTAAGCTGTCCGCCCGGCTGAAGTCCCTGGATTAAAAGCGGCTTCAGGTCAGCACGTGCTGCATAAATCGCAGCCGTGTATCCGGCAGGACCGGAACCGATAATCAGACAACGAACATGGGTGCGGAAATCGCTCATAAAAATTTTAGATGCGCAAAAGTAAAAATTTATTGGAGCGTAATTCTTGAATTCAGGATGAACGAATTCATTGTGAACAATATTTATCTTTGACCGATATGTCAGGAAAAAGAATTCTCATTACAGGCGCAGCCGGTTTTCTCGGCTCCCATCTTTGTGACCGCTTTGTTAAAGAAGGATTTGATGTCACCGGTATGGATAATTTCATCACAGGCGACAAGAAAAATATTGAACACCTTTCTGATTCCGTCAGGTTTACATTTATCGAACATGATGTGACAAATTTTGTGGATGTAAACGGAACATTAGATTTTATTCTTCACTTCGCTTCTCCTGCTTCTCCGATTGACTATCTTAAGATTCCGATTCAAACGCTGAAAGTAAGTTCGCTCGGCACACACAATCTTCTAGGACTTGCACGGGCAAAGAAGGCGCGCATACTTGTTGCATCCACTTCCGAAGTGTATGGCGACCCTCTCGTGCATCCGCAGACGGAGGATTACTGGGGCAACGTAAATCCCATCGGTCCGCGCGGTGTGTATGACGAAGCGAAAAGATTTCAGGAAGCGATTACGATGGCATATCACACATATCATGGTTTAGACACTCGCATCGTGCGAATCTTCAACACGTATGG
>DATDOJ010000112.1:0-2115 GCA_035293345.1 Bacteroidia bacterium | reverse complement strand
GAGATTTCTGCAGTGGGCGAGCCGGTTATTGCGCTTGCAGTTTCCGCAACCAATGTTGATTCTGTTTTTGCGAGCACCGCTCCGTCCGACACGCAGCACAATCATTTGCGGCGGAGCATCAATGGTGGACAAACATTCACTGACATCACCGGCACGCTACCCGACCGCTTCATCCGCGACATTGCCGTGAACCCGAGCAACAGCCAGGAAATTTTTGTCGCGCTCTCTGGTTTCGGTGCGGGACATATTTTCAAATCCGTTAATGGCGGCAACACATGGACGGATATTTCCGCTGCTCTGCCCGATATTCCGTTTCACTGTGTCACATATATTCCTTCACTCGCAAATAAAATTTTTGCCGGAAGCGATTTAGGAGTGTTTGCAAGTACCGATGGCGGTAATACCTGGTCAGCATTCAACAGCAACATGCCTGACGGGGCTATGGTTTTCGATTTAATAAATTCTCCTGCCGACACTTCACTTATTGCGTTCACTCATGGTTATGGCGCTTATAAAATTTCCCTCGCTGATTTTCCGACAACTGCAGAAGAGAATTCTTTCATCCAGACATTCACACAAAAAATTATTTCTAACCCGTCCAAAGATGTTATCCATCTCATGATTAATTCGGGGACTGAAGGCAATGCAGTACTTTTTATTTATGATGTAAACGGGAAACAAATTTCCGTTTCAAGTCAGGAAATTCATTCGGGTGTCAATGAAATAAAACTTTACGCTCAGAATTTTTCTTCAGGATTTTATTTTGTGAGGACGGTGATAGGGAAAGAAGAAAAGGTGAGTAAGGTGATAATTGCCGAGTGAGTGATTCACAAACTCTTCGCCACCTCGCGCATAATGTCCAACCACTTCTGTTTGCCCATTCCATTTCCAAGGCGGATGATGATTATATTTTTTTTCGGGTAAACATAAATGTACTGACCAAGATAACCCACAGCGGCAAAGTCGCCATCGGTGCGGCTTGCTTGCCACCATTGGTAATTATAATACCATGCGCAGTTGGGCTCGTTGTTTATCTGTGTGGAAAGTTTAACCCATTTGGCAGGGACAATTTGCTTTCCGTTCCAGTTGCCACTGTGCAGATATAATCTTCCGAAACGTGCATAGTCGCGTGCCGTTGCATTGATGCAGCAGAACGCTTTTTCAATTCCGTTTTTCTTTCTGTCCAAACTCCATGACGCATTATATTCCATTCCGAGCGGACGCCAGATTTTTTCTTCAAGATTCTCCGAAATGGTTTTTCCTGTGGCACGTTCTAAAATCAAACCAAGCAATTGTGAGTTGATGCTTTTGTATTCAAAACCTGATCCGGGTTCTTTGTAGGTTTTTACTTTTGATAATTGCTTACGCAAATTTGTGGCGTAATACATGGCTGCTGCTCCGCTGAAAGGACTTGTGTAGGATTCAGAAAATTTCACACCCGAATTCATTTGGAGCAAATGATGTATCGTCACTCTGTCCCAGGAATATTTTCCTTTCAGTTCAGGAAGATATTTTATCACCGGTTCGTTTTCATCTTTAATAAATCCTTCACTGATGGCGATGCCGATAAGCGCTGATATGTATGACTTCGACATGGAGAACGAAGCCACATCAGAAGACGCGGTATAGTTCCTGAAATAATTTTCATACAAAACAGAATCATTCCTGATAATGAGAAACCCAACGGTGGGGGAGGACTTCATGACAGAAATCAGGGGGCCGAGAACGCTGTCCTTGTTCGTTACCAGAATATTTTTTTCAATCGCTGCATTATTCTGAGCATCCACAAACCGGAATGTGCTGAGTGAATCCCGGTGAATTGGTCTTGATGGAAATATTTTGTAATCGGTGATGTCGGCAAAGTTGTAGAAGAAAAATCTTCCTACACGGCAGGAGGAAAACGCGAATAGTAAAATTCCCATAAGAACTGCTGAAACTCTTTTTGCCATTTATTATTTATGATTGATTATTGATTAGAGTTGTTGCGAAATAATTTTTGATGTCTTAATAAATTCCATTGTCGTTTTTATCATGCAGCTATTAGATGAAAGTTCCATAATCCGCAACATAACCACATCAAGTGGTCTTTCAGTTCTTCACTTTTTGTTCTGCAGA
>DATDOJ010000111.1:0-4697 GCA_035293345.1 Bacteroidia bacterium | reverse complement strand
ACCTGTCTTTCACAATGGAATATTTTCCGATCGCCATCATCGTGAGGTACGGAGCAGCGGGAAGTGATTGCTTCCAGTAATCCGTGCGCGTTCCGTCATGATTGTCGGTGGAATACATGAGCAAACCGTTCGACAGCGTTTTGTAAATCGTGTCAACGGTGATGTAAATCTCTTGCGTCATTCGCTGGTTGGGAGAATCAATCGTGGGGAACCATACAGAATTGCTCTGCGTTTCTCCCTGCGTCCAGATTTGTTTTGGTTTATCGGGCTCTGCGCCATCAGCGTTAATGAAGTACAAACCTTTATCGCTGCTGATGGCAACGCTGCCTCCTTCTTCAAGCTCTTCGGGCTTGGCATTGTATTCAATCCACAGCGTGTACGTTTCATCACGGGTATATGGTCTTGCCGGTCCTCCAAAAAAAACATACAATGAATCGTTTTTGTAGGAATGGAATACGTTTTTGAACTCGTTGTTTTTGTCGAGCAGTTTGACACTGAGTATATCCATGCCGCGTGCATTTAGAGTCACATCCATCACAGGATTAAAATGCGGCTTCAACGTGATAGTCGCCTGACCATTGAGTTGCTGCCTTCCCCAATCGAAATACACCACGAGTTTGGTGTGAACCAGATCACTTGACATCGTATTAGACGCACGGTAACTTTTGAAAGTATTGGCTGATGCTTCTATCTTGACCTCGGGAAGATTTTCAACCTTGACGGGTGTCTGCTTTGTGCTGGTGCAAGATACGATGAGAGCAAGTGCTGACAAAAAGAAAATTCGTTTTGACATAAGAAATTTTTAGGAGTCCAAAGATATTGATAGAATCAAAAGAGACATTTTCTTTTAGACATAACGGAGTTACAGGGCTACGAACATGGGATATTGTCTTATTTTTACCGCCTCATGAGTGAAAAAACCTATACCATAACTGTTAACGAGGAAAATTCTCACAGCGTATCGCTGAAGGACGGACATATAACGCTGGATGGAAAAGTGTTTGAAGCGGATGTTCTGAAAATCAGCGACAGCGAATTTCACATCATCCGCAACAACCGCTCATATAATGTTTTGATTACCGAACACAATCGCGGAGAAAAAAAGGTGACGGTAAAAGTGAATGGAACAAAATACAGCACTGTTGTGAAAGACCGCCTTGACGATTTACTTCACTCCATGGGAATGGATAAGGCGACTGCGCAAAAGGTGAGCGAAGTAAAAGCGCCCATGCCGGGGCTTGTTCTGCGCGTGATGGTGGAAGGCGGACAGAAAATAAAAAAAGGAGATGCGCTGGTTGTGCTTGAAGCGATGAAGATGGAGAACATTCTGAAGTCGCCCGCGGATGCTGTGGTGAAAAAAGTTTCCGTGAGCAAAGGCGACAAAGTGGAAAAGAACCAGGTGATGATGGTGATGGAATAATTTTATGGAATACAATTTCCGCGACATAGAAAAAAAGTGGCAGGACTACTGGGCGAATAATAAAACTTTTCGCGCGGAAAATAATTCTGCGAAACAGAAATACTATGTGCTCGATATGTTTCCTTATCCGAGCGGGGCGGGGCTGCATGTCGGTCATCCGCTCGGTTACATTGCAAGCGATATCGTTACCCGCTACAAAAGATTGCTCGGCTTTAATGTTCTTCACCCGATGGGATATGATTCATTTGGTTTGCCTGCGGAGCAATATGCAATTCAGACAGGACAGCATCCTGCAATCACGACTGAACAAAATATAAAACGTTACCGCGAACAGCTCGACAAAATCGGTTTCTCATTTGACTGGGAGCGTGAAGTGAAAACTTCCGACCCGAAATTTTACAAGTGGACGCAATGGATTTTTCTGAAGCTTTTTAACTCGTGGTATAATCCTGAAAAGAATAAAGCTGAGCCGATTGATTTGTTGATTGAGAAGTTTAAAGTTCAAAGTTCAAAGTTTATAGTTGGTGGAGCAGAAAAACTTTGGAGCGACTTAAATGAAAAAGAACAATCAGATGTGTTGATGGAATATCGTCTTGCTTATCTGAGCGAAGCGTGGGTGAACTGGTGCCCGCAGTTGGGAACTGTTCTCGCAAATGATGAAGTGAAAGACGGAGTGAGCGAGCGTGGCGGCTATCCTGTGGAAAGAAAATTAATGCCGCAGTGGAGTTTGCGGATTACTGCTTATGCAGAACGCCTGCTGAAAGATTTGGATACGATTGACTGGAGTGAATCCATTAAAGAGGCGCAGAGGAATTGGATTGGGAAGTCGGAAGGGAGCTCGTTGAGATTCCGCCTCACCCCTAACCCCTCTCCGAAGGAGAGGGGCACTACACCCGGAAAAAATCCGGGGTATCATACTTCTGACAAAACAGTTTGGGCGGAGTTAAAAGAATTTTCAAGAGAGAACAGAAAAACTTCCACAGAGGCAGAGGCGATTTTGTGGGAGAGGGTTCGTGACAGAAAACTCGGAGAAAAAATCCGCAGGCAGCATGCCATCGGACAATTCATTGCTGATTTTATTTGTCTTGAAAAAAAATTAATCATTGAAGTTGACGGAGAAATTCATGAGCAGCAAAAAGAATATGACGAAAACCGTTCGGGCGTACTTGCAAGAGCCGGTTATCGTTTAGTCAGATTTACAAACGAAGAAGTTATTACGAAGACAGATTGGGTATGTGATGAAATTCAAAAGGAACTTCGTGCCACTTCCCCTTCTCCTTTGGAGAAGGGGTCAGGGGATGAGGCGACCATCGAAGTTTTCACTACCCGACCAGACACCATTTTCGGAGTCACGTTTTTAACTCTCGCTCCCGAAAATGAATTAGTAGAAAAAATCACAACACCCGAATACAAAAAAGCCGTTGATGAATATGTTGCGTACGCGAAAAATAAAAGCGAGCGCGACAGACAGGCAGATGTAAAAAAAGTTACGGGACAATTCACGGGGGCGTATGCAATTCATCCGTTCACGGAAGAAAAAATTCCAATCTGGATTGGAGAATATGTTCTTGCGGGTTACGGCACAGGCGCGGTGATGGGCGTTCCCGCTCACGATACACGCGACTTTTCTTTTGCAAAACATTTCGGTTTACCAATCAAGCAGGTAATTGAACCGCTCGAAGGTAAAGCCCTCTCCTTTGGAGAGGGTTTGGGTGAGGCATTTGACACCTACGATGGCAAGTGCATCAACTCCGATTTCATAAACGGACTTGAAGTAAAAGACGCCATCAAAAAAATTATTTCTGAAATTGAAAAGCGCGGCTTGGGAAAGGGTGAAGTAAACTATCGCCTGCGGGATGCGATTTTCGGAAGGCAGCGCTACTGGGGCGAACCGATTCCAATTTATTACGACAACGGAATTCCGAAAGCAGTAGACGAAAAAGATTTGCCTCTCATTCTTCCCGAGGTAGATAAATATCTTCCCACAGAAACAGGCGAGCCGCCACTAGCGCGTGCAAAGAATTGGACCTATTCCCCTTCTCCTTTGGAGAAGGGGTTAGGGGATGAGGCGTTCCCCCTTGAACTCACCACCATGCCCGGATGGGCAGGCAGCAGTTGGTATTTCCTGCGCTACATGGATGCGCACAATGAAAAAGAATTTGTCTCTAAAGATGCCGTGAACTATTGGCAGCAGGTTGACTTATACATTGGCGGCAGCGAACACGCCACAGGACATTTGCTTTACTTCCGCTTCTGGACAAAATTTTTGTACGACCTCGGATATATTCCCATTACCGAGCCGGCAAAGAAGCTGATTAATCAAGGGATGATACAAGGGACTTCAGAGAAAATTATTTTACTAGGAAAGTCTACTGATGGCAAATTGAGCGATTGGAGCGGAGGTGAAACAATTTTTTTCTCACGACAACATAGATTGGATTTAGGAAAAAGAGCTAGCCACTTTTTTTTGAGTGCTGATGCAATTAATTTGTTTGAGGACAAACCTAAAGCTGTTTCCTTTAACGTACCTATAAGTTATTGTTCTAATTCTGTTTTGAGTTTAGAAAAGTTTTTAGAATTGAACCCTGAATATAGCAACGCAGGGTTTATTTGCAGAGGCTGGGTATATCTTGACGGGAAATATATTCGGGACGAATTCGTTTCCGATGAGTCAAAAGAATTTAAAACTATTCCCGAGATTGAAAAAATGTCTAAGTCAAAACTTAACGTTGTTACTCCAGATAGAAACCCCGAGACAGAAGAAGAAGGAATAGTGGATAAATACGGAGCCGATTGCTTCCGCATGTATGAAATGTTTCTCGGTCCGCTGGAGCAAAGCAAGCCGTGGAACACGAATGGCATCACGGGTGTGTTCGGCTTCCTGAAAAAATTCTGGAAACTTTTCCACGCAGGAGATTCGGGCGCCCCCCTCTCCCTCGGAGAGGGGCCGGGGGTGAGGCCGGAACTTAAAATTCTACACAAAACCATCAAGAAAATAAAAGAAGACATCGAGCGTTATTCTTTCAACACCTGCATCAGCACGTTTATGATTTGCGTGAACGAGCTGACGGATTTGAAATGCAGCAAGAGAGAAATCCTCGAGCCGCTGGTGATTCTCCTTTCTCCTTTCGCCCCGCACATTGCCGAAGAGCTTTGGGAGAAACTCGGGCACAACGAGAGCGTCACCTTTGCAACGTTTCCGGAATATGATGAGCAATACATTGCTGAGGACACGTTTGCCTATCCCGTTTCCTTCAACGGCAAAACACGCTTCAAT
>DATDOJ010000110.1:0-3443 GCA_035293345.1 Bacteroidia bacterium | reverse complement strand
AATATCCCGCCATTATTCCCCGCGACTTCATTGACCGCAGCAGCAAAAACAATTTGCTTGAAGGAACAAATATCAAAGTCACGTACATCACCAACTACAACAATCCGCTCACGTGGAGACAAACGGTTGAACTCATCAAATTCCTCCAGCCCGACAAAATAATTTTTCAGTGGGCAATTGCCTTGCAGGGAATGCCACTCGGCTGGATGGCAAGAAAATTATTGCGCTGGGGAAAGACAGAAGTTATTTTCGACTGTCATCTGGTAGTTCAGAAAGAAGCATCTGCCATTGACAAATCCTTTTCACGCTACGGCTTGAAAAAAGCTAACACCTACATTGCACATACATACAAAACAGTTGACGAATTGAAGGTGTTGTTTCCTAAAGCATCCTTTACGGTGAATGAAACAGGCGAGCGGTCTCGTAACGCAGGCAGCACAGTCATCAAACTTTATCATCCCATCTACGACCTCTTCAAGCCGGATAAGAATTTCAACATCGAAGCGGTGAAGAAAGAATTGCATCTGAAGAAAAATGTTTTTCTCTTCTTCGGTTTCATCCGCAAATACAAAGGACTGCATAATGTAATCCGCGCCTTTAAACTTGTTGTTGAAAAAAGAAATGATGTTTCACTGCTGATTGCAGGCGAGTCATTCTGGAATACACTTGAAGAAAAGAAGCTCTCCACTAAAATAAAGAAGAAGCTGTTTGGCTTTTTCAAATCACTGCTTCTCCCCTCTTCTTCCAACGAACAAAACTACCGTCCACTTGAATTGGTTGATGAACTTAATCTGCGCGACAGCGTTTCTGTTGTCAACCGCTTTATTCCGAATGAGGAAGTGCATAAATATTTCCAGGTGAGCGACTGCATTGTTTTGTTTTATGAAACAGCAACACCGTCAGGAATTGAATCGCTCTCTTACAACTTCAAACTTCCCGCGCTTGCAACAAGTGTCGGGCATTTTCCTGAAACAATTAAGGATGGTTTCAACGGTTATCTTGCCGAGCCGGAAAATATTCAGAGCATGGCAGAGGTAATGCTGAAATTTCTGGAGCGCCCTATTCCGAGAGAAAATGTTTCCACTTCGACTAAACAAATGAGTTGGGAAAATTATGCCGCAGCAATTTTGAAATCCTGAATAATTTCCGGGCGTAATGAACTACAACAAACCCATTTACTACTGGCTTCTCACCGGCTGCACTTTAATTTTTGTGATGGTGATTATAGGTGGCATCACACGCCTTACCGGCTCAGGACTTTCCATTGTGCGATGGGACATTGTCACCGGCACTCTTCCACCGCTCAATGAAAATGACTGGAACAAAAGTTTTGAGCTTTACAAACAAACACCCCAGTTTCAGAAAATAAATTTTGATTTCTCGCTTGACGATTTCAAAAATATTTTCTGGTGGGAATATATTCACCGTCTCATCGGGCGAATTATTGGAATTGTTTTCATCGTTCCGTTTTTCTATTTCCTCTCTAAAGGAGAGCTGAAAAGAAAACTCATTGTCAAACTCATCATCATTTTTCTTCTTGGCGGTGCGCAGGGAGCACTGGGTTGGTACATGGTGAAAAGCGGGCTGGCATATAATCCGCATGTAAGCCATCTCCGTTTAGCCGCTCATTTACTCACAGCATTTCTTGCGTTCGGATATACTTTTAAAACAACGCTTGAAATCAGAACAGAAAATCTTTCTGTTAAGAAAAAAATTATTTCTTACAGATTTGTTTTACTGAGCCGAACTTTATTTGTTCTTGCAGTAATCCAAATTGTGTACGGTGCTTTTGTTGCCGGATTGAAAGCCGGATTAGTTTACAACACCTTTCCGACAATGGAAGGTCAATGGATACCTGATGGATTATTTTTTACAACCCCCTGGTGGAGCGACATCACGGATAACACGACAACCGTTCAGTTCATCCATCGCCTACTTGCATACTTGGTGGCAACCGGAATCATCATTTTGCTTTTCATGTCCCGCAAACAGGAAAACGCTTTGCTGAAAAAGAGCAGTCATTATCTTGTTGCAATTGTCACTCTGCAATTACTGCTGGGCATAAGCACGCTGCTGACTCACGTAAATATTTATCTCGCTGTGCTTCACCAGGCAGGAGCGTTTTTTCTTTTCGCTGCTTTCATTTATCATCTTCATTGCCTGAAAATGATTTCTGATACAGAAAAAATTATCTCCACCTGAACGTGGTAATCATCCTTTCAATATCCTGACTAAGAAATTCCACGGCAGGCGCAATGGAATCCGGCTGAGGAAGAGCATAGAAATAAAGTGAACCACGCAGGAAATTTTTCACACTGTCGGTAACAAAAAACTGCAGCGGTGATGCAGCGCTGCCCTTGACTCTCTGCAGCACTCCGTAAACATGTTCGTGTGGATTGTAAATATCTTCTTCTTTGATTCCGCTTGCCACATACATGTGCTTCATGGTGAACTGCCTGTTGTCTTCAATGAGTTTTTCAAGATTATTTTCTACGGGTTTGTAGCTGAGATAAAGTGTGGCATTAAATTTTTTGAAGAAAATGTTAATCCAGCATGGCTCTGAAGACAGGTTGGAATCAAGCGAGGTTGCTGCATAATCCGGAATCTCAAATGTAAACGGGCAGGAAAACGTTTCTGCTCTCTGATATTTTTTTTCCGGCATAGTCAGCCGGAAAAAACCACGCGGGCGGGGAATGTATTCCTCCTCACATGATGAAAGCAGCATCACAGAGGAGAATAATAGAGCAATCAGGATATAAACAATTGAATCACTGTTCCCTTTGGGAAGCTCCGGTTGCTGTTCAGTTTTTTTCTGAACATCAGTTTTATTTTCAACGCTTACTTTAATGCGCTTAATTTTTCTTCTGTCAACCGACTCGATGGTGAAGGTGATGTCGTTCATTGTAATCTCCTCATCCTTTGCAGGAATTTTTCCGCTCAGTTCAAGAACCAGTCCGGCAAGCGTGTCAATCTCATCATTGCCGGTGTAAAAAAGTTTGCGGTCAATGTTCATGATGCGGCTGACATCGTTGAGCAGCGTTTTTCCCTCGAAAATAATTTTACCCTCACTGAGTTTCGAATACAGGACATGGTCGTCATCGAACTCATCATTTATTTCCCCGACAATTTCTTCGAGGATATCTTCCATCGTCACGATTCCCGAAGTTCCACCGAATTCATCTACCACTACAGCAAGGTGTGTTTTCTTTTTCTGGAACTCGCGAAGCAAATCATTAATCTTTTTGCTTTCAGGAACAAAAAAAGCAGGACGGATATTTTTCTGCCAGTCAAACCCGGTATTTTCATTTTCACCTATAAACAGAAGCAGATCTTTAACAAACAAAATTCCTTTCACCGTATCGAAGCTGTCGGAATAAACTGGAATCCGTGAATAACCGGAATCACGAATGGCCGGAAATATTTCAGGAAACGTGTTATGAAGA
>DATDOJ010000109.1:0-4986 GCA_035293345.1 Bacteroidia bacterium | reverse complement strand
AAGTGGTTATGACGGTGTTGCATGCCGGAGGTAAATTCGATAAGGACTCCTACAAAGTTTCCGGTGGATTGCATGGCGTGGGTGTTTCATGTGTCAATGCTCTGTCAACCCATTTGAAAGTTAATGTATATCGTGACGGAAAGCAATACATGCAGGAATACGAGCGTGGAAAACCCATGGCTCCGGTAGCCGAGATTGGCGTAACGGACAAGCGCGGTACAGAAGTAACATTTCTTCCGGACTCAACAATTTTTTCTTCCATTGATTTTCACAAAGACACTCTCGCATCACGTCTGCGCGAACTTTCTTATCTTAATAAGGGAATTAAACTTACGCTCACCGATACCCGTGCAAATTCTCCTGAGGAAAATCATGTGACTGAAACTTTTTACAGCGATGGCGGCTTGCGCGAATTCGTTGCCTACCTCGATGCCAACCGCGACAAACTTATTCCTGAACCTATTTATATGGAAAGCGACCGCGGAGGAATTCCTGTGGAAGTTGCCATGCAGTACAACACCTCGTTCAATGAAAATCTTCACTCGTATGTAAACAACATCAATACCCACGAAGGAGGAACGCACCTTGCCGGTTTCCGCAGGGCGCTCACTCGCACGCTGAAAAATTACGCGGAGAAAAGCGGCATGCTGCAAAAAGTGAAATTCGAAATCAGCGGAGATGATTTTCGCGAAGGACTAACAGCGGTAATTTCAGTTAAAGTTCAGGAGCCGCAGTTCGAAGGGCAGACAAAAACCAAACTCGGAAATTCCGATGTGATGGGAGCGGTGGATACTGCAGTGAGTGATATGCTCAGCAATTATCTCGAAGAGCATCCGCGCGAATCAAAAGTTATTGTTGATAAAGTTATTCTTGCTGCTACGGCACGCCATGCTGCACGCAAGGCACGCGAGCTCGTGCAACGCAAAGGTGCGTTATCCGGAAGTGGGTTGCCCGGCAAACTTGCCGACTGTTCTGACTCTGATCCCGAAGCATGTGAACTTTATCTTGTAGAGGGCGACTCGGCAGGCGGCACCGCTAAGCAGGGGAGAGACAGAAGATTTCAGGCGATACTTCCGCTGAGAGGAAAAATTCTCAACGTGGAGAAAGCGATGGAACATAAAATTTATGACAACGAGGAAATAAAAAATATTTTCACTGCACTCGGAGTATTCATGGGCACAGCCGAAGACAATAAGGCATTGAACATTGAAAAACTCCGTTACCATAAAATCATTGTGATGACCGATGCTGACGTTGACGGAAGCCACATCACTACGCTCATCCTCACTTTCTTTTTCCGTTACCTGATGGTGCTCATTGAAAACGGATACGTTTACATTGCAACTCCTCCGCTGTATCTGGTTAAGAAAGGTAAAGAGCAGATTTATTGCTGGAACGATGACGACCGTCAGCGCGCAGTGAAAGAACTTGCCAAGGACGGCAAGGAAGAAAATGTCGGAGTGCAGCGCTACAAAGGTCTTGGTGAAATGAATGCCGAGCAGCTTTGGTCAACAACGATGAATCCTTCCACGCGTACACTTCGGAAAGTTACCATTGACAGCGCAGCCGAAGCCGACCGGATTTTTTCCATGCTCATGGGCGATGACGTTCCGCCACGCAGGGAATTCATTGAGAAGAATGCGCGCTACGCGAAAATTGATGCGTAGCAAAAAAGTTACACGTTATACGTTATTAGTTATACGACTTCGTGGAATTCCTGAAGCCGTATAACTAATAACGTATTTTATTTCGGCATTAAAACCATCTTACCGCTCATGACAGTTTTTCCTGCACGGATAGAATAAAAATAAACCCCCGCAGAAACTTTTTCTCCGACATCATTGAGTCCGTTCCATTCTGTTTTATATTGCCCGGCTGGTTCAAATTTATCAGAAAGTGTTTTCACAACACTCCCGTAAATATTGTAAACCGAAATATTCACATCGGCAGATTGGGAAATGCTGTACCTGATTTTAATACTATTCTCAAACGGATTCGGATAAGCGGCTGCATTAATCTGAACAGGAGCAATCGCAATGAAATTTTATTTTTTCCCAAGCGCATTTTTAGTTTAAATTTTATTGCCAACTGCCAACTTTTTTCTTGCAAATTCAAACAGCATCAGTATATTGCTCATTATACTCCTCTTGTGGTTTATTTTACTCCTTTTAATAATATTTATGCCCCCATTGGGTTCGTTTTTACTCCTTTTAGTAATGTGTTTACTCCTTTTAATAATATTTTTACTCCCTTTTATAATATTTTCACGTGTTTTTTTGGAAAAAGGGAGTAGAATTTAGGTAAAAAGGAGTAGAATTAGCATAAAAACGAGTGCAATAAGGATGAAAACGGGGGAAAGATGTGGTAAACATGGGGATTCATGACAGCTCAAGCCGTTGCATTAAGCATCGGGGGAAATGGTTGGTTGGTTTTGGGGAATAATTTAAAAAGGGAATGGGTTTAAAAAAGGATTCTTATTTCTTTAAGGTCATATAATTCTTTTTACATGACATTTTTTTCTTATCATCATGTATAGTACATAGAGTACGAAACCAAAGGCGCTCTCATCAACCGCATCAATCGCTTTGCTGCGAACCGGCAGCAGCCAGCCAGCAACAGCAATTTTTATTAAGTCCAACATGCATTTTTCAACATGCCCGCAATCCCGTATCTTGCGCTCGTGGAAATAAAAAAAACTTCCCTTTCGCCTCTGAATGCCGTTTCGCCTGTTGACGGGCGCTACCGAAATCAAACCGAAGAACTCTCTCCCTATTTTTCCGAAGCATCCCTCATTCGCTACCGCCTTTTGGTGGAAGTGGAATATTTTATCGCATTGTGTGAGTTGCCTCTGCAGGAATTAAAATCCGTTGATAAAAAAATCTTCGAGCAACTGCGCGGCTTGTGCCGTGTGTTTGACGAAACGATGGCGGAAGAAATCAAGGCGACAGAAAGAATCACCAACCACGATGTGAAAGCGGTGGAATATTTTCTCAAGAAAAAGATTGAAGAAGCCGGAATCGGAAAGTTCAAGGAATTCGTTCACTTCGGACTGACATCGCAGGACATAAACAACACCGCCATGCCGATGCTGATTCGTGATGCGTTAAGACAAGTGATGCTTCCGCAGATTGAACAAATCAAAGGAACGCTTTCATTGCTTGCAGCGGAATGGAAAGACATTCCAATGCTTGCACACACACACGGACAGCCCGCATCACCAACTCGATTAGGAAAAGAAATTTCTGTTTTCATCGAGCGGCTCAATTCGCAAATCATGTTACTGCAACTGATTCCGTGGACGGGAAAATTCGGTGGAGCAACCGGAAACTTCAATGCGCATCATGCAGCATATCCTGATGTGGACTGGAAACATTTTGCAAACCGTTTCCTGAAAGACAAACTCGATTTGCAACGGCAACAGGTGACAACACAGATTGAGCATTATGATAATCTTGCTGCCGTGTTTGATGCGCTTGCACGAATCAATACCATCTTCACTGACTTCAGCCGCGATATGTGGACATACATTTCCATGAACTATTTCTCCCAGGAAATTTCTGAAACAGAAACCGGCTCATCCGCCATGCCGCATAAAGTAAACCCGATTGACTTTGAAAACGCGGAAGGAAATTTCGGAATGGCGAATGCCATGCTGCATCATTTCTCATCCAAACTTCCTGTGTCGCGTTTGCAGAGAGATTTAACGGACAGCACCGTGACGCGAAACATCGGTGTTGCTTTTGCTCACACGCTCATTGCTCTGAAATCACTGGTAAAAGGGATTTCAAAACTTCAGGTGAACATAACAGCAATTAATTCCGATCTTGAAAATAACTGGGCTGTTGTTTCAGAAGCGATTCAAACCATTCTTCGGAAAGAAGGATATCCGAATCCGTATGAGGTATTAAAAAATCTCACGCGGAAGAATGAAAAGATTACCAAGGAATCTATTCGCGCTTTTATTGATTCACTGAACGTAAGTGATTCAATCAAGACAAAACTGAAAAGCATCACGCCATTCAATTACACCGGAATCTGATTCTTTGCGTCTCTGCGTCTTTGCGGTAAAATTCTTGATTACCCTTTCGCAATCTTCTCCACCGCACTGATGAAGTAATTCAAATCGTTCAGCGTGGTGTAAACATGCGGTGTAATGCGTACACCTTTGAATTCATCGTGTGCAATGGGCGTGGTAAAAATTTTGTAGTCGGCAAAAAGTTTGTCTGTCAATGCTCCCGGTTCCCATCCCGCGATGGTGAAGTTGCATAGCGCGCAGGAGAATTCTTTTTTAAGTGAAGTGTTGAGTTTCACTTTCGGGAACTTCATGACTTTTTCCGCCCAATAATTTTTCAGATAGCGGAGGCGCTCTTCTTTTCTTTTTGTCCCGATGCCGTTGTGGAAATTAATTGCCGTGCCTATGGCAAGTTCAATCGGGAATGAACGCGTTCCCAGTGTTTCGAATTTCCGAATGTCTTCGCTCTGCGGGTCAGTGTGGCAGAGGAGGGGCCAGAGGTTTTTTATTTTTTCTTTCTTCACCCACAGCATACCGCTTCCGAATGGAGCCGACAGCCACTTGTGCAAACTCGTTGCATAATAGTCGCAATGCAAATCGGGAATTTTGAAATCGAGATGGGCGAATGCGTGTGCGCCATCGCAAATCACTTCAACGCCTTTTGCGTGAGCCATATCTGAAATCATGCGCACAGGAAGAATCTGTCCGGTTAGGTTTATAATATGGCACATCAGAATTGCTTTCGTGTTCGGAGTGATGGCTTCGCGGAAACGCTTTACGATTTCATTATTGTCTTCGCACGGAACGGGAATTTTTATTTTCATCACCTTGATTTTTTCACGCAGTTCGCGCTGGTGAAGCGCGTTCATCATGTTTGGATAGTCCTGCGTGGTGGTGAGAATCTCATCGCCTTCTTTCAGGTTCAGTCCGAGAATGATGGTCTCCAAACCTTCGGAAGAATTTCTGTTGATGGC
>DATDOJ010000108.1:0-6611 GCA_035293345.1 Bacteroidia bacterium | reverse complement strand
AATGAAAAAATCACACATCATAGCTTTGCTTGTTATTGCCGCTGCTGTTGCCGCCATACTTTCCACCGTTTCTGATTCCAGTACCTATGCTACGTTTACCAAAGCATCGGCTAAGGAAGGGGAAGTGTTTCACGTTGCCGGGAAACTGAATAAGGAGAAGGAAAGAATTTATAATCCGCAGGAGAATGCTAACCTTTTTATATTTTTCATGACGGACAGCGAAGGCAAAGAAAAAAAAGTTCTTCTCAACAGCGCACCGCCCCAGGATTTTGAAAAGTCAGAACAGATTGTGGTTATCGGCAAAATGAAAGGCGATGATTTTTTTGCTTCCAGCATCCTGATGAAATGTCCTTCAAAATACAATAACCCGAAGGATGCTGTTGAGACATCCAAAACAAGTTAATTGCCTGAATGAGCAATTGCGGATTCAGGATTTTTTTCCGGGTTGAATCCTGATATCTATCGGGGCGCAATTTAAAATCCGAAATACGAAATTCGTTAATTAGCTTCGCAGCGGATACATTCTGTGGACAATATTCAATACATAGGCGAGCATCTCGGCTGGGGACGGGCAGGAAACTTTTTTGTTGTTCTTGCTTTTACCTCTTCGTTGCTCAGTTGTGTTTCATATTTTCTTGGAATTAAAAATTCGGGAGAATCCAATGGCTGGAAACTGACTGCCCGTGCTGCGTTTTACGTTCATGCACTTTCTGTTTTTTCAATTATCGGAATTTTATTTTACCTCATCTTCAATCACTACTTCGAATATTATTACGTGTGGCAGCACTCGAATACCGTAATGCCTGTGAAGTATATTTTCTCCTGCTTCTGGGAAGGGCAGGAGGGAAGTTTTCTGCTTTGGATGTTCTGGCAGGTGGTGATTTCATTCGTCATCATCCGTCAGCGGGATGGTTGGGAAATTCCTGCCATGTCCGTCATCATGGCGGTGCAGGTGTTTCTTTCATCCATGATTCTTGGCGTGTATGTGCTGGGCTATAAAATCGGGAGCAATCCATTCATCCTTCTCCGTGAACATCCGGATTTTGTCAACCTGCCTTTCGTAAAACTTCCTGATTATCTTTCGAAGATTACCGATGGCAGAGGACTGAATCCGCTGCTGCAGAATTACTGGATGGTGATTCATCCGCCAACATTGTTTCTCGGTTTTGCCGCCACGGTTGTTCCGTTCGCGTATGCGCTCGGCTCACTCATGAACAGGCGAACCACGGAATGGATAAAGCCCGTGATGCCCTGGACATTTTTTTCCCTGATGGTTCTGGGCACAGGAGTTTTGATGGGCGCTGCATGGGCGTATGAGTCGCTGAGCTTTGGCGGTTTCTGGGCGTGGGACCCTGTAGAGAACGCTTCGCTTGTTCCATGGATAACGCTTGCCGCTGCCTCGCATGTGATGATGATTTATAATCATAAAGGTCATTCGCTGTTCACGGTTTATTTTCTCACCATCATTACTTTTCTTCTCGTCCTCTACTCAACATTTCTCACCCGCAGCGGAATTCTTGGCGACACATCGGTTCATGCTTTCACCGATTTGGGCATGTCCGGTCAGTTGGTTTTATACATGGCGTTCTTCGTTGTACTTGCCATAGTGCTTCTCATCAGGGAAAGAAAAAAAATAATTCTGAAGCATGATGATGAAAGTGTTTTCTCGAGAGAATTCTGGATGTATATCGGTGCGCTTGTGCTAATCATCAGCAGTTTGCAAATCACATTCACCACGTCCATTCCTGTCATTAATAAAATTTTTGGAACGAATCTCGCTCCGCCTGCTGATGCTGTTTCGCATTACAACGCCTGGCAGATTCCAATTGCAATTATCATCACATTACTCATTGCTGTCGGACAGTTTTTGAAATTTAAAAAAACAGACACCGATGATTTTTTAAAGAAGATGTTTGTTTCGTTGCTAATAACTATTGTTGGCACCATCATCGGCACACTCATGCTGCATAAGCAGAATATTTTTTATTCGCTGATGATGTTTTCAACGCTGTTTGCCGTAACTGCAAATGCGGACTACTTCTTAAGAATTCTAAAAGGTAATTTTCAGAAAGCAGGAGCGTCAACAGCGCACATCGGCTTCGCGCTGATTTTGCTTGGCGCGCTGGTTTCAAATTCGCAGAAGCAGATTATTTCAAATAACGTCAAAGGAGTGAATCTCGGTAATGACTTTCCCAATAACGAAAATATTCTTATCGAACAGCAGACAGACACCCTGCCTATGGGAGAATACTTTGTCTGTTACAAAGGCAAGGTGCGCGAGGGCGTAAATCAGATTTATACCATTGAATATTTCAGGCAGAATCCTTCGACCGGATTAATGGAAAAAAAATTTGAACTGCATCCGGTTGTTCAGCTTAACGAGCGCATGGGAAATGTTTCGGAACCATCAACACGTCATTTTATTTCCCGCGATATTTATACACACATCACCTATGCGCAGCGTGAAGATTTGCAGCAAGGCGCACCAAGCGAAGAGGAATATCAAAAGCCGGTCACGCATCTTATTGCCATCGGAGATACGATTTCAACAAGCAGCACTTTGGTTGTGCTGACCGGGCTGAATAAAAATATTGACAAGTCATCGCTCGGGCTGAGCGCAAAGGATCTGGCTGTCGGAGCCGTGCTCAGGGTTACGGATATAAACTTCAACCGCTACAATGTTGAGCCGGTTTACATTATTAAGGATATGAGCTCGTTGTCGAGAGATGCAGTGCTCGATACGCTTGGACTGAAATTTAATTTTACCCGCATTGACCCGGAGCAGGGCAAAATGGAAATCCTGGTGAGTGAAAAAAAATCGAACAAAAAAGAATTCATCATTATGAAAGCGATTGTATTTCCCGGAATAAATATTTTATGGACCGGCTGCGTCATTTTTATTTTCGGCATGGTCCTGACGATTAGAAAACGAATCAGAAAACTACGCGAAAGCAGGGCGCAATGAAAATTGTTATCATCGGTTCAGGAAACGTTGCCACGCAGCTTGGCAAAGCATTCAGGAGTTGCGGGCATCAGATTGTTTTTGTTTACAGCCGGCAGTTAAGTCATGCACAGCGGTTAGGAAAAATTCTGAAAGCCGGATTCGGAAATAAGTTAGCCGATGTCGCCTCGCATCATGCAGAGGTATTCATCATTGCCGTGAAGGACGATGCCATTGCCGAAGTTGTAAGAAAAATGTCGCCCATAAAAAACGCGCTTGTCATTCATACTTCCGGTGCTACAGCTCTTGCTGTACTGAAAAAAAAATTCCCGAACTGCGGAGTCCTCTGGCAGATTCAAACCATTAAGCCAAGAGCCAAAAGCAATTACAAAAAGGTTCCGCTTGTCATTGAAGCAAATAACAAAGCATCGCTTGTGAAATTGAAAACGCTCGCCCGCGGTTTAAGCAGCCAGGTCTATGTCCTCACCTCAAAGCAACGCCAGGTGCTGCACCTGGGCGCTGTGTGGGTAAACAATTTTCCCAACCATCTCTTTTATCTTGCACAAAAGCTTCTTGCAAAACACCATCTGCCGTTCGCAATTTATTTCCCCCTCATGCAGGCAACCATTGAAGCAGCAATGCAGAACCCGCGCCAGGCGCAAACCGGTCCTGCAAAGCGCAACGACCGCAAGACAATGAATGCTCACTTGAAATTACTTCCCGATAAAAATTACAAAGCCCTTTACAAACTCCTCAGCAAAAGCATAACCGATTTATATATTCAAAACCCGTAGCGCTTCAACTCATTTCTTGTCCCCATTGTCTCTTTTATCCTTCAAAAAAATCCTTAACACAAAACCCCGACCGCGTTCCAATCCACAACTGTCCGAAACACGATAATGAATTAGAACAGAACACTCCTGACGGAGCTTATGATAATGCATGTGATTTACCTCTACAAACAGTTGACTCCTACGAAGTCAGAAAAGCGAAATGCTATTACCCCGTAGGGGTAATCTGTTTGTAGGAATAAATCTTAAATAATTCTAAAAACCCTGTAAGGGTGACCTGTTCTTCAGGTTTCGGACAGTTGTGGTTCCAATCGCAGTCGGAGTTAGGTTTCATTTATTCCCAAGTTTTAATTGAAATTCTGAAATCACATCTTGATATTTTTTCAGTACTCTGTCCCATTCTTTAAACTTTTCATCGTCTTTTGCACTAACGCCTTCTTGCAACGCTATTTCACTTACAACTTTGACCTTGTAAGCAAGAGGTACGGTGCTACTATTCTTTACAACAAGCCGTGTGCGAATAGTTCTGCGAGGAAAGGATTGAATTTTCCAAGCAGTCGTCAAGAATCCTGTTTCACGACTATTATTAACAAGCTCATCAAAATAACCTGCACATATCTGACCTATTGTTTTCCACACCTCATCTTCTTTATACTTTTTATTAACTTCTATATTAAAGTCAACGTTTGCAAGGTCACTTTTCACAGAGGCATCAAATGTCTCATCTTTTCTTAAAGTAAAATAATCACGATTCGGGGGAGTTTGAAACCCCTGAACTCGGTAACAATATTTTTTCTCCTCTGATAAATACATTGGTTTTTCTATTCTGATGGTCTGACAATCTTTCTCGCGTATTTTTACCTTGGTGTTTCCAACACTTACATATTCACCATTCACATAAATTTTTGCATCGCTTTCTGAGGCAGTAACTTTGACGAATGTATCACATCCTATGAATGCCAGAGAAATTACTATGATAAAAAGCATTATCCTTTTCATAATATTAGGTTTTAAATTGATAACGCGCGTCTATGCGCGGGGTGATGCTCTCTTATAATAGTATTAATTTTTATTTCATTTTGCAATGAATCAGGAATATTTTCTAACTCAATCTTTAACTCCTGAAAATTATTATTTTGAAAATCATAAAATAGCATAATAGAATTTGTGTCCGTTTGATAGACATCACGCAATAACGGCAACGAATGAAAAACTGTACCATCCTTAAAAAGTTTGATGAATCGATACTCTCCAAAATTAAATTCTTTGGGAAACGTAAAATGAATTGCATTACAATTAGCAATTTCATTATAAGTAAATTTTTTTTCCATATTCTTATTTTTTTTGTAAAGGTACTAATTCCTTCCTTCGCTTAATTGTTGCGATTATTAACAATTATTTTCTTAGTAACAATTCCTTTTTCATACTTCACCTTCACAAAATAAATTACAAACTCCACTCTGGCTTATAGCCAATTGGTCGTTGTGCAATGAAGCGAGGAGCTTGAGTTGGAACTG
Source organism: Bacteroidia bacterium (assembly GCA_035293345.1). Taxonomy (GTDB): domain Bacteria; phylum Bacteroidota; class Bacteroidia; order AKYH767-A; family 2013-40CM-41-45; genus 2013-40CM-41-45. Next base: position 1,362 of record DATDOJ010000108.1, on the reverse strand, counting down.
TTGTCGTAGAAGAATCGGAAATCATAGAGAATAAAATTTCCTGACGTGTTTCAATCTTGTCAATCTTATAGATGCAGTAACAGAATCCACCTACTACTGCAACTAATATAATTCCACCAATGATAACTTTTGTGTTCATAGTCTTTTTTTGTGACAATATACATTGAACAGCCATCCTCTGTCAAGGACATTTTTTCAACAATCTATGAAATGCTTATCATTAAAGCATTCGGAGCATATAAGCAGTTACTATTTTTTGTTCTTAGCATTTGCTCTTTTTATTGAATCCAATTTTCTTTCATCTGGTCCACCTGGAACCGGATAAAGTTTTCTAACTGATTTTTGTGATGTGTCTTTCACTTCAGAGTTTCCTGTTCCAATTGATTTTGCAGAAACTGTATCTTTAATCGGAGTTTGTTTGGTACTGTCTTGCGCTGTAAGCGGAGCAGAATTGTTGTTTTCATTTTGTTGATTTGTGCAATAGCCACAAAACAAAATAAACCAAACACTAATCAGTAACAATGATTTTTTCATTTTTTATTGTCTCTTTATTGTTTTGAATAATTAAAAAATAAATTCCTTGACTCAAATTACTTTTATTAAAAGAAAAAATATTTTCTCCTTGTATAGCGGTTCCTTTAAATAACTCTTTTACAAGTTTTCCTTGCGCATCAATTATTGAAATTTTTAAATCAGTATTTTCAGGAAGAGTAAATTCAATAACAAAATTACTACTAACAGGATTAGGATAAAGATTTAAATTGTTTTCTGGAGCAGATTCAGCAATTCCAGTGGGACCACCATGAATTTCAGCAATCCATGTAGCCCAAGAATTTGTTCCTTCTCCATATTGCGCACTCATCCATACAGAAGGTGCAGAGCTATTATTCTTTCTTGCGATGCGTGTATAATCTCCCCATCTATTAGCAGTGATATTTGCTTGATAACAACCAGTCACGGGACCCAAACCAGCCTTAACTAAAGTGGACCCTGACCAAACCATGCCATTGTCACAATTAACAACTCTCTCCTGAGGATAAATAGATGAGCCGCTTCGTAAAAATCCTATCATAACTGATTTGTCTGTGGTTGTAGTGGCAAAAGAAGCTATTGCCGGATAAGAATAATCATAACCAGAGAGTGACAGCATACTTGATTGATTTGTGCCAGCACTAACGTCTATTCTGTTATAGTTAATTCCGTTATAAGGCGTACTCGGATCTTTTGAGTGAAAGACACAGTGTACTATTCCGTTTAAATAAAAAGCGCTAAGCATTCTTATATCTCTTAAATCTAATCCTTGCGAACTTCCTAATTGAAGGGCGTTACTTCCGACATAATATGTTGTTGTGGGAATTGAAT
>DATDOJ010000107.1:0-3014 GCA_035293345.1 Bacteroidia bacterium | reverse complement strand
ACTGGTGGGAAATAAAAAACCGGTTCGGTAAAGATGCGCAGTGCTAAACAGGTTCACGCAAGCACAACGGCAAGTACAAAGAAGGATGCCGCAGGACGTGACACGGACAGGATACCGTGAAAGAAACCTTCAAATTAACGGACACCTGAGATCCGTTATGCACGACGACGAGACGGCATCCGATAGAGGTGATGGATTCGTTAGTAGTATGTACTCTCTCGAATAACATCGGGTAAGGGGAAGTACTGCTTAACAACAAACAGCAAACCGAATAAGGTACATGGACAGCAACTTTATACAGCGTAGTTTTAAGGATAAGCAAAAAACTCTTTTCAATAGGGTTGTCAATTTGAAGAGGAACGCTACCGTAGCTGAACTTTGTATCATTAATAAGTTGTCGAATCTCAATGTCAAATACATCTTTCAGAAGGGATTTATAGCAGGAGACTATTATTGTATTGTAGATTTTTATTTCCCTAAACCGCATAAGCTATGCTTGGAAATTGATGGAGGATACCATTTTTCTGAAGCCCAGATTAAAAGAGACAAGCGTAAGGACGATTATCTTAAAGGAAGGAAACTAAACGTTTATCGTATCACAAACGAATACGCACTAAAAATAACTGTTAAAGAATTGACGCAACTTATTTTAACCCAGTCAAAAAACTTTTCTCGCCATGAACTCACACCATAACAGCACAAATGAGCAATTCCCCGCACGACAAAAATTTGAGTCTGCCGCAGTTGCTCAGGAAGATAAAATCTTCGATTTCTTTAAACAGAATCCACTCAAAGGATTCACCGCCTCCGACATCTGGGAAAAGACAGGAATGGAAGAAGACGGAAGCCCCATTACATCGACACGACGGGCGATGACGAACCTACTGAACGCCGGAAAACTTCGTAAGACAACAGCAAAGAAAGACGGGCGTTATGGAAGACCCGAATACTTCTACACCCTCGCCGATGCTGAAATAATAAACAGTGTCATCGAAACAAAGGGACAGTCACTCGAAACAAAGGTGATACCGTTGTTATAACGGTTGGGTATTTGTGTCAGGTTTTGCCTTGCACAATGCTCAACTCAAAGCACAAATGCTGATGGCAAAACTTGCACAAATACCTTGTTATATGAAGGCACGGTTAAATTAGTAGAAACTCAAATTGGAACACAGAACAAAAACATTTTAAAAAAACAAAATAGAAAAATGAAAATTTATGTAGCAAGTAGCTGGCGAAACGATTATCAGCAAATGGTAGTAACAGTATTGAGAGCAATGGGACACGAAGTTTACGACTTCAAAAATCCAACCGAAGGCAATACGGGATTTCAATGGAGCAATATTGATAAGGATTGGCTTAACTGGACATCGGAACAATATGTGGAAGCACTTAAACACCCGATTGCCGAAGAAGGTTATAAGTTGGATTTTGATGCAATGAAGTGGGCAGATTGCTGTGTAATGGTTTTGCCTTGCGGAAGAAGTGCAAACACCGAAGCGGGATGGATGAAGGGAGCAGGAAAGCAAGTTTTCATTTTTCAACCTATAAAACAAGAACCAGAATTGATGTATAAAATTTACGATGGAATAATTACTACCGTAGATGGATTACACTATCAATTTGGGCGGGTGGAGGAAAAAGTAAAAAACATTGAGCATAACGGACAAGTATTTATTTAGTGCCGAATTAAAAGAACAAAACTATGAATTGGATACAAAAGTTGTTTAGAAGCAGAAAGGTTGATGAACCGAAAAACTCGGCATTAAATAAATACATTGTTAGTTGCAGTTTGCGTGAGCAGATTAAGCAAAGACAAGATGATTACTATATGCTGATAAAAAGCAATAGAAGAAACATTGAAATATTTTGTAAAGAACCAATTATTGAATGGCGTGATGACGGCAAAGATAAACGAGAAAGATATTTACGAAGGAAACGACTTGAAAAATATGAGATGTTTCTTTATAGCAAAATAGAAATGCTGAACGAATTGCGTGGGTTGGAGGCAAACTATTATATGTACGCAGGTGCCGAATTGGTGCTGACGTACAATATGTTATCCAGCCGATTTCCCATATCTTCGAAAGTCCCCAGGAATAAAATCGAACAAAAAAAACAAAAACTTCAATGACAAAAAAACGTATCTCCATCCCGAATTTCCTCACAGAACTGATCAGTGACAAAGACCAATCCCCTCGTATCATCAGATGGATAAAAGCAATGGAGAAGATGGGGCTTCCTGTGTCCGAGAAAACGAAACAGAAGGCGATGATGCAACACTCGGAGTATTTCCCGGGAAAGAAAACTGCTGCTCAGGAAGGGCAGTCATTTGCTAACCACATGAAAAAATTTTATGGCTCTAAAACCCAAAAATAAAATCGTACATTTGCATCGAACCTCAGTATGAAAAACATTAACAAAGCCCATCTTGATTGCATTGCCTTAGCAACTTCTGTTGCGACTGGGGTTCCATTGTGATTAGGATGGGTGACTTGTTATGAAAAAATGTAGTAAGTGTAGCCAGGTTAAACCTGTACATGGGTTCAGGAAAAGATCCGATAATAAACATCTTTATCAATCTCATTGTATAGAATGCCATAAAAACACAAACTCAATTTACTATCAAAATAACCGAAAAAAAATAATCAAAAAAAACAACGAATGGCGGTCCAGAAACAGTGATAAGAAAAAATCTGCCGCAAGAAAATTATACCAAAAGAAAAGACATTTAATTCTTGAACAACTAAGGGTTTCGTATGCGAATCTTAGTTTAAATGAAAAAGAAATAGCACTAGAAAAAGGTCGTCGCTATAGAAGAGAAAACAGTAAAGCTTATCTGGAGCAAAAAAAGCAGTACTCAATAAATAACAGGAAAGCGATGTCTGCCTATAGTCTAAAATACAGAAAACAAAGGGCAGCCAAAGACCCTTTATTTAAGCTTAGAATAAGATTGTCATCAAGGACATGCGCCATATTTTTACGAAAGGGATGGCTAAAGGATGAATCCTCTA
>DATDOJ010000106.1:0-15845 GCA_035293345.1 Bacteroidia bacterium | reverse complement strand
ATTCCAATCTGCCCCAACAAACTCACGAAAAGTTTTGCAGAAGTAACACCGCCATCACCGGCACGGGCAAAAATTCTTCCGGCAACCGGTTGAAAGCCCAGCACAATCCTGTTCTTTTGTTTCTCCGTTTCATCCATCGTGCGGGTATATTCAATACTGTGTGCACTTTTAATTCTGGATTTTATTTTTTGAAATTTTTTATATCTTGAAACAGCAGCTTTTTGTTCTGTGTCCGCTTTTTCTTCCTGCTCAACAAAATAATTCGTGTGCAGGGACGCTGCTAATTGGCGAAGGGTTTCAGTAAGTTCGGGTTTGTCAATATTGTATTTGTTCAGTTCGTCTTCGTAAATTTCAAAATACGCTTCGGGATTTATTTGTCTTTTGATATTCAAAAACAATTTGGCTTTGGATTCCAACATCTCAATCCCCTCACGATTAAAGTATGATTCATTCTCCAGGAATTTTTCAAGAGACATCATTCCCACTTTTATTCCGAAAGGAGCAGTGGTGTCGTTCTGCAATTCTTCCCGTTTGTTTTTATCCTGCTCACGAAGATTTTCTACCAATATGCTAACCAGTTTTTCTTTTCTTTTCAGATTCGTGTCAGCCAGTCGCAGTTTGTTCCATTCTATTTTTAGTTCTTCCAGCAGATGGAGAATTTGAGAAACCGATTCCACATTTTTCGGTTTGCCGTCTTTACTGAAATGCAATGCAAACCTGCCTTCCGATTTTAACCAGTCAGTAAGATTTTTCAGAAACTCGTCCTGGTATTCCTTTTTTGCTGCTTCCATTTCAGTCAGCAATTGTTGCTTTTCTTTTTTCCCGCTTTTAAATTCCGATTGTATTTTCTGCAGGGCAGTTTCATATCTTCTGATAAAATTCGGTTCGTAAGAAATTTTTTTCTCTCCATTTTCAATTTCAAAAAGCGGCCAATATCCGCTTTCCACAGCGAGCAGTGATTGTTCAACGGTAAGGTCAACGGCAGTGCCGTGCCCGGTGGTGCAATTGGAATATGCTATGATTAGTGCAGGTCCATTATGTTTTGCCGCCTTCTGAAGTTTTCTTTTAAAATCCATTTCAAAAGCAATGCAAACTGTGGCTACATAAATCCCTTCGTGAGCAGCGGCAAAGTCAGAAAGATTTTTGCGGAACTGCGGCTTGCCCTGAATGATTTCTCCAATGGGTGAAGTGCTTGTCCCTGCTCCCAGCGGAGTGGCACTGGAACGCTGCACGCCTGTATTCATATACGCACCGTTGTCATAACAAACATAGACGCAATCGGTGGCGAGTCCTCTTTCAAGATAACCGGAGAGCGCTTGCAATCCGATATCGTAAGTGCCGCCATCACCCGCCCATCCGAAAAATTTATATTGCTTTTTTATTTTTCCTGTCTTGCGCAGAAAGCGATATGCTGCATTCATCCCCTCGAGGTTAGCACCAAGTCCGCCAAAAGTTGTGTGCAGAAATTTCTTCCAAGATGTATCGGGGAAAACACTTGAAATCACTTCAGCACATCCCGTTGCACCCGAATTAACTATCTCAATTTTTTCTTCTGGAGTATCGTATGCTTCTCTAACGGATTGCATAGCGAGATTAAAAGTGCTGTCTATCGGACAACCGACACAAGCTCTGTGTCCTGAAGATATGTCTCGCTCCTGACTGATTACTTTTGCCAACGGTCTGTCATCCTCCGGATATGCAGCGGAGAGATTGAACATTTTACATTGCACCTCATTTACAATTTTATCAAGAAACGGATCCCTGGAAAAATTTCTCATAAACGGAGCGAGGAACACTCCGAACTTTTCCATTATTTTTAAATAGACATCCTTAGAAACATTTTCATAATAAGCAGTAACTACAGCATCGAATTTATACCCCGGACTTTCAATAATTTTTTCCAGCGTCAATTCAGAAGTGTATCCTGCATTTATGAATTTATCTTTCTTAAAATTAAATCCATCAGTGGCGGAGGGAATTGCGGTTACATTAAATCCTTCAAGTTGTATTGCTGATGCTAATTCCAATTCATAATCAGTAAAACCATACACGAGAATATTGGTAAGCGGTCTGATTATTTTTGTCCATTGAGCATCTCCCTGACTAATGTAGGTAGCTAACAAAGGATGTGTATCTTCTCCCGGTTGTTCCGAATAATATCTTAACTGAATGATTTTATTTCCTGACAAAGATTTTTTTCCAGAAAGATCTTCATATAATTTAGCATATCCTTTCGCTACAAGTTCTTCGGGAGAAAATCTTTTTAATTGTTCCACTTCCTCCTTAACAGAGGGACCAATAATTTCCATTCTTTTTCCGAAGATGCCAATGAAAACATTTGACTGCGCGGCTTTGACTTCACTCTTAGCAACCATTGTGATTGCATCTTTAATACACACCTCCGCACAAATTCCACACGCCTTGCACTTGGTGATATCAGCGAGTTCGGCAATGCCTGTTATGGGATTTCTGTAAATGGATTCATCGGGACATTGGATGTAACATTTCAGACAATCATTGCAATTAAAATTTACTACAGGAACTGACTGTCCCCATAATCCCGTATTCGTTTCCCTGCTGGTGAATGCTTCTTTAATTGCCGCACTGGCAGGAATTTCTTCCCAGCTCTTCAACTCTTTTACAAACGGTCGTTTGAATTCTGCCAGAATATACTCAGCAGAAAATTTATCCAAATCTGTTTTTCGCTTATCCTCCTGTCTGCCATTAAATCCAGTGAGCAAAACAAAAGTGCCGTTCTGGTATTCAACTACGGTGCCAATTACGCAGTCGGTTTTCTCTTTGACAACCACTGCAAAACGGGCGTTTTGCCATCCGGGTTTTAATTTTGCGAGCCACGATTCGCTCAGAGATGAAATGATTTTTACAATACCTGTTTGTCCGAGATAATATTTTTTAAAACCATCTATCCCGGTAGTTGCAACGGTAAGGATGTCTTCACCATCCATTGGAACAATTCCAAGATTTCTATTTTTATTTACTTCTGGAAACATAGAATGAAGGATGTTAATTTGTAACCCGTTAATCCAAAAACCCAGCATTAAGGTTCAATTTAGAGAGGACAAACTCTTTAATCATTTGGGCGCACTCGTAACATTCATAAACTTTATGCTGAGCAAGACAATAGCCGCCTGAACAATCTCCGTCTTCCGCTTTGCAGATGAAACAGGAAATGTCAATGCTGCTGAACGCAGGGTCAATCGTTGCACACTCCGCTAAAAGAGTTTCAAGCGAGTTATGAAATTTAAAAAGAGATTTCTTTTCGAGCAGGTACGAGCGCAAAAACCCGATGACAGAATTGCGCGTACACTGGCAAGCACTTAGCGCAACAACATCTTCATCAGGACGCTCTAATTCATTGGCTGCTATCTGCAGCATCGCAGATGAATCCTGCAGCAAATCAAGTACAGAATTATTCTTCATGCTGAATTTTATTCAAAAGTATTTCATGGATAAAAAATAAACTATGATGAAAATCATGTATGCTGACTATTCAGGGAAACTTTAATCATGCCGTGCATGTTCCATGATTCTGAAAACATGCAGCACAAACGGGAACAATGCATCCATGCTTTCTTCTGCGCCCTTGGTGGAGCCGGGCAAAGTGAGTATGAGTGTGTTTCCTTTCAGCCCTGCAATTCCCCTCGACAACATTGAGTATGGAGTTCTTTCCTGTCCGTAACTTCTTGCGGCTTCCATCACTCCGGGAATTTCCCGGTCAAGCAGCGGTTTGATTGCTTCGGGTGTCACATCGCGCGATGAAAGTCCTGTTCCTCCCGTAATAATTATTAAATCATTTTTCAGTTTGCAAAGTGCTTCAACTCTGTCGCGGATTATTTTTCCTTCGTCAGGAACAATTATATAATCAGAAACCTTTATGTTGAACGATTCGAGTTTTGCAATGATTGCTTTTCCTGCCTTATCATGTTTCTTCCCTGCCGAAATACTATCTGAGCAAACAATGACTGATGCGCGCAGTTCGCGTTTTAATTCATCCATGTAATCTGATTTGCCGCCCTTCTTCTCAATCAATTTTATGGAAGAGATTTCGATTTTCCTGTCAATCGGTTTCAGCATATCATAAATGGTGAGCGCAGCAACAGATGCTCCGTGCATTGCTTCCACTTCAACTCCTGTTTTGTAAATTGTCTGCACTTCCGTTTCAATTTTTATCTCGAGTCCTTCAATTTTATGTCCAACCATCGCAAACTCCACAGGCAGCGGATGGCAATCGGGAATCATATCACTGGTTCGCTTGATGCCGAACAAACCAGCCACGCGACTTGCTTCAAGCACATCGCCTTTCGGTACAGTTTTATTTTTTACTGCATCAATCGTTTCCTGCCTGCTCACTTTTACAATTGCCTGTGCAACAGCCGAGCGGTGTGTTTTTATTTTACCCGTAATGTCAATCATAAAGTGATTAATTTCCTAACTGTTTATTTTCCATTGATATCTTTCATCTTCAAAAATTTCTTTTCCCCAAACCGGAACTTCTTTTTTAATCCGCTCAACAATTTCCGCAGATGCCTCCATAGCATCTATACGATGAACAGACGAAATAAAAACAAACAGATTTATTTCTCCCGAATTCACCCTGCCGATGCTGTGATGAATGTGCAGGCATGTCAAAGAATATTTTTTAAAAGCTGCTTCACGTATTTCCTGGAACTTTTCTTGTGCCATTTCTTCAAAGGTGCTGTAATCAATTGCCTGCACTTCATTTCCGTTTATCACATCGTTTCTTACCTGCCCCAGGAAAATACTGTGTGCCCCGATAATTTTCTTCGCGCTGTGTTTGCTGATTGATTCAGCAATGAATACGGAAGAGATTGCTCCGTTCACAAAAACATTTTTGTGCAGATGCTCCTTCAAGCCGGTACCATATTTCTGTCCTGATGTTTTTTCCATGCTATAATTCCTCCCTTCAGATTAAAAATATTTTCATGCTGTGTTGCTTCAAATATGAGTCCGGCAGCTTTTACGCTTCTAATTCCTGATTGACAGAAGACCACCACTTTCATGTGCTCTTCAATCAAAGGAATATTTTCTTTCAACCGATGAAGCGGGATTTTTAAATGTGAAATGTCAATGAGTTCAGGTAATTCTCCATCATTGCGGACATCAATCACAAGAATATTATTTTCATCCAGCATCCGTTCAAATTCTTCAGTTGAAATTTCTTTTACTTCTGCTGCGTCTCTGTTGCAGAGCCATTCATAATTCGTGCTCAGAAATTCCTCTTTGCTTTTCGGTAGATGCAGATTCGATTTCTCCCTGGGAAAAACTTCAACTTCGTAAAAAGAATTTTCAAGCGCACCGTAGGTGAGTAATTTATTTGAAAGTGCTTTTCCTATTCCGGTAATTATTTTAATTGTTTCATTCGCCTGCATGGTTCCGATGATTCCGGGAAGCGTTCCAATCACTCCTGCTTCATTGCAATCCTGAACTTCATCAGGAGATGGCGTTACCGGAAACATGTCGCGATAGTTTGTTCTTGCTTTATCTTCTCCGAAATTGAAAACTGAAACCTGTCCTTCAAAACGAAAAACCGAACCATATACGAGCGGTTTATTCAACAGCACACAGGCATCACTCACCAAATAGCGAGTAGGAAAATTATCAGAGCCATCAATCACCACATCATAATCCGAAATTATTTTTAGCGCATTATCCCCCTGAAGTTTCGTATTGAAAGTTTGAATCAGAATTTCAGGATTGAATGCTTTCAGTTTTTCTGCGGCAACTTTTGCTTTTGGTTTGCCAATATCTTCAACTGAAAAAAGAATCTGTCGTTGAAGATTTGAAATTTCAACTACATCAAAATCAACAATGCCGATTGTTCCAACACCTGCCGCAGCCAGATATTGCAGAGTAGGGCAACCTAATCCCCCTGCACCAATAACAAGCACCTTTGCCTTTAGCAATTTTTCCTGAGCCACAACACCAAATTCTTTCAATAGAATTTGCCGTTGATATCGATGGTACTTACTCTTATTTTCCATTTTCAAATTTTCAAATTAATAAATCTTCAAATTTCTTTATCCTCCTGAGAAAGGTGGAAGCAATGCAACCGTTGAATGTTCTTCAAGCTGCACATCTTCTGAAATTATTTTTTTATTTACTGCAATCATATAACTCATACTTCTCAGCAAGGGAAATTCTTCTTCAAGTTTTTTTCTGATTTCAATTGTGTTTCTCACATCATGAATTTGCCATTCACGCTTTGCGGTGATGTCAGCAATCTGTCCGAATGCGAGAATGTTTACTTCCATGTTTCTGAAATTTTTATCGCTTCTTCAAATTGTATTTTCGTATTGATGTTTGCGAAATGTTGATGCGCAGAAAATATATCTTCTTTCAGTTCCACGAATTTCGAACTGAAGTGCATGATAATTTCCCGCAGCTTGATAGTTCCAGCGTTAATCAGCAGTTCCCATTTTTCCAAACAGGATTTGGAATATACTCCGCACAGCGGCTCTATGCGGTGATTAACTACCGGAACGGTTATTTCTGTTTCGACTGACCGGGAAATAATCTTCAGGATTATTTTGCCTGTGATGAAAGGCATATCACAGCTTATGAAAAAATTCCTTTCCGTTTCAGAGATAGAAAGTCCTGTAAAAATTCCACCTGCCGGTCCGGTGTTTTTTATTTTATCACTGACAACAGGAATATTAAAATGCATGTATGCATCGCTGTTGGCAATAAGAATTAAATTATCCACGCAGGGTTTCAGTTTTTCAATCTCATGTTCCACCATTGATTTTCCGTTGAGCAGCATCACCCCTTTTTCTTCTCCCATGCGTGAGCTGTTGCCTCCGGCAAGAATAAAACCTGTAATATTTTTTTTTCTGCTGCTCATGATAACAAAAGTTTGATTGAAGCAATGACAAGAACAACTGCAAGCATTCGTTTAAGAACAATATTATTGAAATGTTTCGCGCCAAAATATGAGCCGATGATTCCGCCCGTCAGCACAAGCAATACCATTACATACATGTTGCTGCTGAATTCAATTCCCTGAGCAAACTGCCCGCTTAATCCGGAAACAGAATTTACGAGAATGAATAATGAACTGACTGCGGCTGTTTCCTTCAGGCTAGTCCAACCGAGAATCAGCAGCAAAGGCGAAAGTAAAATGCCGCCCCCGATACCAATTATACCTGAAAGATAACCGATAATGCCACCGGTAATCAGTGCCCATGCAAACTGCACTTCACGCGTTACTTTCCTTTTACTTTCTGCAATTCCTATAAAACGAACGGCAGGAATTATCAGCAGCACACCGAGTGTTTGCCTGTATACATCGCTGTTCACTTCTGTCATTCCTCCGAGAAAAGATGCAGGAATGGAAGCAAGCGCCAGCGGTAAAAATATTTTCCAGCGGAAATATCCGCTCCGGTAATACAGAACAAATGCAATGAGTGAAACAAATATATTCAGAAGCAATGCTGTTGGTTTCATTACTTCATGCGATAAACCGAACAGCGCCATCAATGCGAGATACCCGCTTGCGCCACCATGTCCGACTGATGAGTATAGAAAAGCTACCACCGTCAGCAGTAAAAGAAATATTACAGAAACTCCGTCTATCATATTATTAATTTAGAGGATGCACCTCAACAATTTCACCTTTATGATAATCCGTTTTGTTTTCTTCCAGTTCAATGATGCAGTCGGCAAATACAAACGAATTCATCTGGTATGACTCCTGCTGCTGAAGAGGGATTACTTCATTTACCGAAATTTTTCCTTTCAGAAAATAAGTCAATCCTCCTTTTTTGATAAATGATGATGACAACGGAAGTTTATATTTTGTCTCCATGCCTTTTTCAAATCCTATCATTTTCCTCAGAGCCGGAACAATATACTCGTAGTAGCAGCTCAGCACTGCCGCTGGATTTCCCGGCAAACCGAAGACAAGCGTGTTTCTGTACGTGCCGAAGAAAACCGGTTTCCCCGGTTTCTGTTTCACTTTATGAAAAATAGTTTTCACTCCACAGTTTTCAAATGCTTTATTGACAAAATCATAATCACCGACTGAAACACCTCCTGTAACAATCATCACATCACAATCAGGAAGATTTTTTCTGATGAGCACGGTGATTTTATTTTCGTTATCATCTACACTGAATATTTTTTTTCTCTTAATTCCAAGTTCGCTCAAAGCGGCATTCAAACTGTATGAATTGCATTCGTACACCTGGCCGTTTTCTAATTTATTCCCGGGCTGCATCAATTCTTTCCCTGTTGTAATGATGCAGACCCATGGAAACGGAAAAACTTTCACCTCGCTAAATCCCATCCCCGATAAAAATCCCGCAGCACCCGGAGTAATTTTACTTCCTGACTTCATCGCAAGATTTCCTTTCCCAGTGTGTGAACCTTTCAAACGGATGTTAGCTCCTTTTTTTAACTGGCTGTCATTTATGAAAAGCTGCTTCTCAACCACAGAAACTTTTTCCTGCATTACCACTGTATCCGCTCCATCGGGCACAGGCGCACCGGTGAAAATGCGTATGGCTTCTCCTTTCTTCAGCATACCTGAAAAATAATTTCCCGCCTGAATTTCGCCAATCACTTTAAGTTTATTTTTCCCGTCCCAATCCTGAAACCTGAATGCAAAACCATCCATTGCCGACTGGTTAAAAGGAGGAGTGTCCATCGGAGAAAAAATATCTTGGGCAAGAATGCATCCCGTTGCTTCATACAACTGAACCATTTCTGATTGCAATAACTTTGTGTTATCGTCAATAAGTTTTTTTGCTTCCACTACTGAAATCATGTTCCGAAATTTTTCTGATATGTTGTTTTTATCATAACGATGTTCAAAAATAATTATCCGCCTATTGCTACCATGCTCCTGTTTTCAATCCGTGCTGCATCCATGTCTTTGTATTCCAGAATGAATTGTCCTCCCCTCTCTGCATTTTTCGCTTTCACACATTGCATGATGAGAGGAACAATGTCTTCTCCCTTTCTCAATGCGGTAAGCAAATCTGTTTCGCTTTTCGAGAACAAACAATTCCTCAGTTTTCCATCTGCAGTTAACCGCATCCGGTTGCAGTCACCACAGAATGGTGAAGACAGCGTGTTGATTACTCCAAAGGTTCCCGTGTGACCAAGTACCTTATATGTTTTTGCGGTACTGTGCTTTTCATCAGCAAGGCGTATGCAGGAAAATTCTGTTCCGATGTCTTCAAGAATTTCGTGTGAGGAATACACTTTCTCCCTCGACCACCGGTTGCCGGTGAAAGGCATGAACTCAATAAACCGAACGTGTAGCGGAAAATTTTTGGTCCATCTGACAAAATCCGACAGCTCGTTTTCGTTCACGCCTTTCATTACGACAACATTTATTTTCACCTGAAACCCGTCATCCAGCAACCGGTAAATATTTTTTAATACCAGATGAAAACTATCGCGTTTGGTTATGAGAAAAAATTTTTCGCGCTTCAGTGTATCTAAGCTTACATTAACGGATTGAATAACTGCTTTGTCAAAAACATCTTCGTACTCACCGATTAAAACTCCGTTGGTGGTGATTGCCAACTCAACGGGATATTTGGAAAGGCGGTAGATAATTTCTTTCGCGTCTTTCCGCAGCAAAGGTTCTCCTCCAGTGAGCCGGATTTTTTTTACGCCCAACTGCACAAACACATTTACAATCTCATCAATTTCTTCCGCAGTCATTTTTTGCGAGCTTGCAAAAAATCCGTGGGGTAAATCATAAGGCATGCAGTACGTGCAGCGAAAATTGCACTTACCTGTGATTGAAATTCTCAGGTAATCGTGAACGCGGTTATAAGAATCTTTCAGCATATTACTTTTTATTTTCGATTGCGAGACAGCTATCCGGTTAAGTAGTAATGCATGAAAATATTTATTGTGAATTTTTAAATGAATCAGTTGAGCACCAGCAATTTGCTTTCCAGAGCAATTGCTTTCGGGAATAAAATATTATTCTCTTTATGAATATGCAGATGCAGGTCTTTAGTAAACTTTTCCAGTTCCATAAAACTCACTCTGTAAGTTGTGCAGGCATCGGCAGGTGGAATAAAACTGCTGCTGAGATTTTTAATTTCTTCCAATGCACTTCCTGCAGATTCATGTTCGGTTTCCATCATGCGTATCGGGTTGCGGATGGTTCCGAATGATGGCGGTTCAACATGCTGACCTTTTCGTTTTGCTTCTGCAAGTAATTTAATATGCGGAAATAAAATCTTTTCTTCTTTCATCATGTGATGTTCAAGTTCAGATTTTACCTGAGCAAAAAGTTTTGCGATTTCAATTACTTCCGGATGATGTTCTCCATGCACCCTTGCCACTTTTTCGGTATGTGCAGAAATAACAGGCATAATTTCTTTCACATAACTGTGATGGATTTGAAGGATGTTATCAATCAGCGCATCGGGTTCCATCTTTGCGAAATCGGTTTCTTCAGAGTGCGGCCGGTTTATCAGATTGGAAATTTCCTTTTCAACTTCTGCATAATTCAATCCTTTGGATTCGCAGGCATCGCGTATGGTTCTGCCGCCTTTGCAGCAAAAATCCAATCCGTATTTTTCCAGCAGAGCGGCACTTTCCGGTTGTTTAATTACAAGTTCTTTGAGTGTTAAATCCTTTGTTTCCATAAATATATTTAGTTTTTAAAACATGAGAATATTATAATTCTCATACAAAGAAATGAAACAGCCCCTGTGTGGACTATGATATTGGTCACCCTGAAAGCAGACAGGCGTCATGACAAATCATCCTGGTTATTCGCAATTCATCTGGATGCAGTTATGCCGGTTTATCCGTGTGGCAAAGACAACATGATTGTTATTGCTGTAACAAGAAGCGTCTGCCACGCGATTTTTTAACCTTCCCTAATAAAATCAGTTTTTAAATAATTGTGGTTTGAATGTGAACATCAGGTAAGCCCAGTTGTTGGTTTCGTCTTTACTCCCGCCCCTGATGGCTTCCATGGTTTCCGTTCCCATCATGTGCGAATAGCCAGCTTGAAAAGTTATTCCGTTGGTCAGGTTGTATGCGAACGTCATATCAAGTTCTGTTCCGAGAGAAGAACTCATTGCAGAATATTTTCCCTGCTGAGATAAAATATTTGTATCAACAACATCGGCTGCTGTCATGAACTGATGAACATCAAATCCGAGCCACCATTTTTCAACTTTGTATTTTAATTTAAAATAAATATCAGTGAGACCAACGGTGTTGAGATGATTGCTCACATAAAAATAATCCATGAAGCCGTTGAACTTATGCGCTGTACCATAGAGCGGATTGAAAGAATGGTTCACATCCCTGTAAGATTTTGTAGTATCGGTCTGGCTTTGTCCCGATAATATTTCTCCGCCAACTCCAAGCGTAAGTTTCGACTTGATGGTGTAAGCAATATCTGCTCCCGCGAAATAGGCATTGATATCTTTTTTCGTTGCGCCATCCGTTCCCATCTGGTAATAGCCGCGCAGCGAAACAAAAATTTTATCTTTCTTAAATTCAAGGTGAGGACCAATGGTCTGGCTGTAACGCGTGCTTGTAACGGACAACGGAGATTGAAGCCCGCTATTCACAACGAGTAAACTGGCTGTGACCTTGCTGAATTTTTTATTCAGCCACAGGAATTGCATTTCCTTGTAATTGTTTGCAACAGCATAAGCAACACCAACGGTAGTTTCAGAATTCTGATTCGAAGCCACACCAATGTGAGCAATGAATGTGCTGTCAGAAAATTTCAGCAGCATCAAATCATGACTTCTTCCCTGCTGTGTCCAACTCACTCCGCCAAAAATCCGTTCATCATCATACGTTAATTCCTGCCGTCCGAACTGTGTTGAAAATTTCTTCGTGAAAAAATATTCTCCCCATGCTTCATGGAGAGAAGACAGCCCGTCTGTCTTATTCAACTGCGGCTGGCTTCCCCAGATGCGAACATCCTGAAGCGTAACTCCGACTTTGTATTTTTCGGAAGAGTAATTAAAACTAAGGCGTGTTCTCTGCTCAGTGAAAACCGTTCCCGACTGGAAGGTGTCAATCAAAGATTTGTAACCATGCCGGTATTCCGTGCGCGGACGGATTTCTCCTGTAACTGTCAGCTGCGCAAAAGATGAATTGGCTGCCGTGATAAAGACAACAAATAAATAAATCACCACTTGTTTACGTGTCAAATATTTTGTTTCCATAAATATTTATTTTGCTTTATATATAAAAGAATATAATATTGGTCACACTGAATTCAGATAGCTGTCATGAAGTATCAACTCGGTCGTTCGCACCCTTTCTTATTATAATAGTTCCAGTTTATCCATGTTGCAACGCAAGCAAATGCAATAAGCCCGTAGAAAAAATTCGTTGCATTTCCGGTTGCGCCAATCACTGCGCCAATTATTGTTGAGAAAATAAACGGACCGTAAGCGGCAATAGCAGCAGTCCATCCGATGACTCCTGCCGCCTGCCGGGGATTATGTCCGAATATAATCGGGTACTGGCGAAACGTTGCCGCATTTCCGATTCCGGTGAAGAAAAATAATCCGAGCATCACTGCAACGAACATCGGGAATTGTTCCATGCCTGTTGGGGCAACAAGCCCCATTGTGATAAGCATGATGCAGCCGGCAATCAAACCCAATCCTGTGATGGTAGTGAGAACTGCTCCTCCTGTTTTATCAGAAACAAAACCGAACAGCACACGGCTTGCCGAGCCGATGAGAGGTCCGTAGAAAGCAAACTTCAGCGGGTCGGGTGCGCCTTCAAAATTTCCGTAAAGTGTTTTCATCATCAGCGGAAACGCTGCACTCAATCCCGCAAACGAACCGAAAGTCATCACATACGTTATCGTGCAAAACCATGTATGTTTTTCTTTAAAGATATCCAACTGCTCTTTGAAAGATGCCTTGATGGGAATGCTTCGCAAAACCCACCAGCATAAAACGGTCATGATGATAAGGAGAGGAACATACCACAGCGCTGCGTTTTGCAAATAAATTTCTGATGTTCCTAAAAATTCTTTGGTCTTGGGATTTACTTTTGTAAATGTTTGTGCTGCTCCGTAGACAGAAATGCCAAGCAAAGCAGGTGTCATGAACTGCGCAAGCGACACTCCGAAATTTCCAATGCCTGCCTGAATTCCGAGAGCTGTTCCTTTCAACCGTTTCGGAAAAAATAAATTCGTGCTCGGCATGTAGGAAGAAAAATCTCCGCCTCCGAATCCGCATGTGAAAGCCAGAACCATAAAAACCCAGAATGGTGTCTCCGGATTCATCACCGCCAGTCCGATGCCGATGCAGGGAATTAATTTTATCAGGGTTGCAAAAGTGACGACATGTCTTGTTCCGTACATAGGCAAAAGAAAAGTATGTACGATGCGCAGCGTTCCTCCCGCCAGTCCCGGCATAGCCGCAAGCCAGAATAGCTGATTGGTCGTAAACTTAAAACCGATGCCCGGAAGTTTCACCACGATGGCGCTCATCATAAACCAGGTTGCGAAGGATAATGTGAGAGTAATTGTTGTGACGGAGAGCGTTCGCCATGCAATCCGTTTACCTTCTTTTTCCCAAAGCACGTTGTCTTCCGGGTCCCATTTTGTAAGCCATGTTGCCATTGAAAATAGTTTAGTGATTTCCGTTTGATGATTCAAATCTTCCTTTGGTCTGCGGTGCAGCTTCATCTCTCATGTGTGCAATCACTTTATGCATCCACCATAAACAAAGGATGGAAACAATCCATAAAAAAAACCACATGCTTGTCCAGAGTCCGGTTCCCTTGAGCATGTATCCGAAAATAATCGGTGAGAAGAATCCTCCGAGTCCACCGAGCACGCCCACCATTCCGCCCACTGCGCCAACATCATTAGGAAAATAATTCGGGATGTGTTTGTACACTGCCGCCTTTCCTATTCCCCAGACAATGCCGACTAAAAAAATAAGTATGGTTGCAATCCAGATGTTTGCCTGGAAATAAATATGCGTGGTTCCTTTTGCAATGAGCTGCTTCTTTTTGATTTGGTCACCGGCTTTCACTGCCGGCACCTGCCAGGTTTTTTTCATTGGGAAAATGGTGAAGCCGACATCCGCATTTTCTTGCTCAGGTTTAATGACGAGCGGATAATTTATTGCGTCAACGGTTATCAAACTGTCAGTGACAAGAACAACAGTGCCTGCTCTTTTTGCAAGCACTCCTTCGCCCGGAGATTCAATTTCCATCTGCGGAACAATAAGTAAAAAACACATGATGCATGAAGCAATAAAAATCCAGTACATCACTTTTCTTGCTCCAAGTTTATCTGACAGCCATCCGCCCAGCGCACGAATCAGTCCTGAGGGTAAACTGAAAACAGATGCAAGCAATCCTGCAGTCACCAATGAAACAGAATACATGTTGAGATAATACGGCACAAGCCATTGCGAGAGCGCGACAAAACATCCGAACACGAGATAATAATATAAACCGAACCGCCACACGCGCACCTGTTTCAGCGGCTCGAGCATTTTCACAAAACTTTTTCCTTTGGCTGTTTCCGATTTTTTATTTTTCGTGAAGAGCAGAAAAATAATTCCCATGATAATTAATGCAGCGGAATAAATCTGAGGAAGCTGCCGCCATCCTTCGAGGTTATTTCCGTTGTCTGTCAGATTTTTTAAAAGTGTCGGAGCTACGAGCGTGGTGATTCCCGCACCGAAATTTCCCACACCGAAAATCCCGAGCGCGCGTCCCTGCCATTCTTTGGGATACCACATCGAAGTGAATGCAATGCCGATGGAAAATCCTACGCCAGCAATTCCGAATCCGAAACTGCACAGGGCGAAGGCGGCAAAACTGTTTGCATAACTCATCATGTACATCGGGATGGCGCACAGAAAAAGTAATCCGCCAAACATCCATTTGCCTCCGAACTTATCCGTCCACACTCCTCCGTGCAAACGGAAGATGGAACCGCTCAGTACGGGAATGGCGAGGAGCCACCCGATTTCGACAGGGCTCCATTTGAAAATCTGGTTGTCAACTAAAAAAGCAACGAACACTCCGTTGAACATCCATACCGCAAAGCATACCGTGAATGCAAGTGTGTTAAGAAAAAGAATGCGATGCGAGATGGCGGTTACTTTTTGTTCCATACATATTTAATGACCCGCTGATTACTGCTTAATAAATTTCACATATCCTTTTTTGTTTTCAGAAATAACTTCAATAAAATAAATCCCTTGCGCGAAGTTTGAAGTTTGAAGTTTGAGGTTTCCCGAATAGGTCGGGACAGGTGAGGTTTGAGGTTGTAAATAGAAAATCGCTTTACCAACCACATCAAACACTTGTATATGATTTATTTTCTCCGAACTGTTAATGAATAACTCTGCGCTGACAGGATTCGGATAAACACGTATGACATCATCAGAATAATATTCTTCAATTCCCACACCGGTAACCGTGAATATTGCCGACAAATAAGTGCATCCCAAATCGTCCGTGACCTGGACAGTGTAATTGCCGTCAACTACCGGCACATAGGTTGAAGCAGTCGCTCCTGCAATTGCAGTATCGTTTAGGAACCATTGATATGTTCCGCTTCCTGTTGTTTGCAGCACAGATGCATTACCTGAGATGTGCGGAACATTCGATTGTGTCGAGAAGCGTTTCATATTGTGTTCAGTATAGCCACCGCCAAAAAGCAACCTGTTGTATGGCATTTCCATTGCATCCCCCACATAATCGGAGCCGGGGGGATAAAGGTCAACGGTAAGATATCCGTTGGTGGCAAATGCCGAATCAATGACTCCACCGGGCAGCAGTTGGGCAACGCACCCATTAGTATTCTCTCCCATTACCAT